>NZ_JBFPEZ010000024.1:0-64374 GCF_040838225.1 Xenorhabdus sp. SGI246 | reverse complement strand
TTGAACACCGAATTAATAAAAAGTTATTGCTGATAAAAGAGCCACTAAATGCCCCAGCAGGGCTAGTGGTACTGTCAGTTATTGTTAGAGTATGTTTACGATCTTCACTGATATAAATACCATCTATTAGACTCATGAGATTACCCTCTTACATTAGTTAATAATGTGTTCGTTAAATAACCCATACTAAAAAATGAAGACTTAAAGAATCGTAATAAAATGCACTAATTATTAAATAACAATAAATGACAGATGCATGATAAAAAGATGTTTATTTTGTAGACATATTGGATTTTCATGTTTGGTTGCATTTTTATCTAATGAAATACACGTTAGAAGTTACAAATTTCACGATATAACAAATTAATTTCATTAGTTTCCTTTCCGATGACAGGAAGCAGTAAACTCAAAAGTTATGCTAAATGGGAGAATTATCCTTTTCTAACTCCGCTATATTGATTATTTCTGGCAAAGAACCAAGATAACAATAGAAGTCACTACTCCTATAAGTGAAGTTAGGTTTTTTCTTTTTTGTTTTTTCTAACTTCTTTATCAGGTTCAATTTTTCAATCGGACACTGACGAAATACAAACATAAGGCTAAAAACACGGGTATCTCAGCGCTAATTATTTTAGCAACAGGGATGAGCTATCGAGCAGATACATAAAGCAGTAGCAATCTGACTATGACAAGTTAAGGTGAGAACTACCTTTGAAATTCACTTTTCCTCCAAAATACTCTCCTCTTTCAGACAAATCATGCTCCCATAAATAACGATAAGAAATTATCCACTTTCATTGTTTTTTTCCACTGGCCTATAGTGTAATTATTTATTTACATCTCATGTACTATAAATTTGACAGCTATAAATCTATCCTTTACCCTGCCTGTCTTATAACTATTTTTCCAACATATTCAGAGACGAGGATCGCGTGAAGAATCGCACTATTGGCAGTATTTTTATCGTCGCCGGGACGACGATTGGAGCCGGGATGCTGGCAATGCCATTGGCTGCGGCAGGTGTAGGTTTTGGAACAACACTTATCATGTTAATCACTTTATGGGCATTGATGAGTTACACTGCACTTCTGCTGGTAGAAGTTTATCAATATGATCAAGCCAATACAGGCTTAGGCACCATTGCCAAACGCTATTTGGGGATCGGCGGACAGGTGTTAACAAGTTTCAGTATGCTATTTCTGATGTATGCCCTGACAACAGCCTATATCAGTGGCGCAGGTGAATTGCTGGCTGTCAGCCTTTCCGCCTGGATGGATAAAACAATTACTGTCTCTGCCGGGATCATCGTGTTTACAATAGTTGCCGGAGGTGTAGTCTGTATCAGCACGCAATCCGTTGATTTAATTAATCGCCTACTGTTTACCGCCAAAATCATTTTTCTGCTAGTCGTACTGGGTGTGATGATGCCTCATGTTGATAAAATCAACTTAATATCCATGCCAATAGAAAAAGGGCTTGTACTATCTGCAATTCCGGTGATTTTTACTTCGTTCGGGTTTCACGGAAGTGTGCCAAGTATTGTTTCCTATATGAAAGGGGACACAAATAAGCTACGGAAGATATTTATCATCGGTAGTGCTATCCCGTTGGGCGCTTACATCCTGTGGCAATTGGTTACTCTTGGAGCCATTTCCTCCAACACCTTTGTCGGTATTCTTGCACAACAATCTGGTTTAAACGGCTTATTGCAAGCAGTCAGAGAAGTTGTTGCCTCGCCAAAAGTAGAACTTGCTGTCCACTTGTTTGCCGACCTCGCACTGGCGACATCATTCCTTGGGGTTTCACTCGGTCTGTTTGATTATCTTGCTGATCTGCTAAGACGCCGTAACCACGCCAGAGGACGTTTGCAAACAGGTTTAATGACTTTTATTCCTCCCATGCTTTGTGCCCTGTTTTACCCTAATTTTGTTATGGCGCTGACATTCGCTGCTGTTGCCCTGTCTATTCTGGCTCTGTTACTTCCTTGCCTGTTGGTTTGGCGCAGCCGTGAAGAAAATCAGGGTGGATATCGTGTCAAAGGTGGCAACCCCGCATTGATATTGGTTTTTCTTTGTGGCCTTGCTGTAATTGTCATTCAGATTGGAATTGTCACAGGTATACTGCCAGAAGTGGGGTAAACAATTATCCGCATCTTTAATGGTGCGGATAACCCTAATTTAAAATATGTTAGAAACTCGCACCTACTCCGATGTAAAAACCGTCTGACACTTTATTATTGCGGTTTCCATTTTTTCCTTTCAAATCAATAACCCGATAACCAGCATTAATGGTTATTGGTTTAAAGAGAGTATAACGAACTCCGCCAGTTGCTTCAGTATAAGAATCAATGCCAGAAGTTAAACCCGATGGAGCACCATAAGCCTCACCGTATAATGACAAAGAAGGCATTACTTCCCAACTGAGGCCAACACCACCAGCCAAGGCAGCACCATCTTTCCCCGCTTTTGGTGACAAGTAGAGAGCCTTACCACCAACACTTGCTGTTATCGGACCAACTGGCAAAGCAAAAGCAGCCCCCAGGCTCGCTAACTGGCCATTATGATCACTGCGAGTCCAATTTCCATTGAGGGACAATCCTGCATTTTTATCACCAATCCCCGCAGATGTGCTGGTATAGTGTTTTCCTGCTTCTATATTCACAGAAATTGCATTCGCAGTACCTGCCACAAAGAGCAAACTGGCTGCACTGACAGCAATAAAACCTTTCATATATCTCTCTCTTCTCAATCAGTAATTATGGTCGTTGCTAATCTTCGTGAGCTATTTTACTGAAATCCAATAAACACTATAGATGATGAATGTAATAAACCATTTAGATTCATCAAGATATGTAAATACTGGATCGTTTCAGTACCCATTCTTTGATCTGTTGACGTGAAGTTTTTATCCCGCCATTTTTCAAATGTTCCGGTAACAAATAACAAGCTACAGGTCGTTGGAATGTAGCAAGTTTATTAGAAAGCCAATTAATAAGTGTTTTTGTAAGTTGAGGATTGTTTGTTTCGATCACTGCAACAGGCCGATGCCCAAATTCAGTGTCAGGCACTGGAACAACAAAACTTTGTTGGATTTGAGGATGCAGATTAATAATACGTTCAATATCTTCCGGTTGAATTCCTTCACCACCGCTGAAAAATTGATTATCAAAACGTCCTAAAACACACAATTCACCCTGTTTAAAAACACCCCGGTCACGGGTCGGAAACCAGCCTTCCTCTTTGGCTAATGGTTTTAATTTTCCATCAAACCAATAACCCATAGCGATACTGTCTGCCCGGATCTGTATTTCCTCATCCAACAAACGGATCTCTTTTCCCGGTAATGGCACTCCTACTCCCGATAAGCCGTCTGCGCGTTTTGCACAGACTGTTGATGCCATTTCAGTCAAGCCATAACCGCACCAACAGCGGATCCCAATTTGCTCAGCTTGTTGAATAAGTTCCAACGGTATCATTGCCCCGCCTAATAACACATCTTTCAAAGTCAGATCATGGTTACGAGGTTGGGAAAGCCAGCGCCACAGTTGAGTCGGTACTAATGAAGCATGCGTGCAACCCGATAAGGCTTTATCCAGAGAGTACATATCCCGCAATACCAATTCTGCGCCTTTCAATAGCCAGCGCCAAAGTATTCCCTGACCAGAGACATGAAATAATGGCAACGACAGCAACCAACGATGCTCCGGCTGGAAATCTATGTGTGAAAGGATACCTTGTGCGCTGGCAAGGTGAGCACCAATAGAATGCACTACTGCTTTGGGCAACCCGGAAGATCCTGAAGTCAGGATCATGCTGGCCGGGCGATTGATATCCCATGAAACACATTTACCTGACACTTTTTTACCTGACATAAATGTAAACTCAGCTTGCCAGTTGAGTTCCGTTGCCTGAATGACCGATACAGGTAAGCCGGTAAAATCAGCCACAAATGCCAGATTTAGGTGAGGAAGTAATTCTGTCAACAATGATTCAGGAAGTTGAGGATTGAGTGGTAAGGCTCTTGCACCGCATTGCAGAACAGCAAGATAACATAACAAGAGATCTGCACTGTTCTTGCCTCTTAAGATCACACCATCACCTTGTGATACCCCTTGTAGCCGGAAGCAATCCGCAATAGTGTTAATTTTTGTTGCCAATTCCTGCCAGGTTACTGGATTGTCACCCAACCAAATTGCCTGTTTTTCTGGATAACAAACCGCCCAATGATGCCATGGCCATTGATTAAACGAGACTAATGAATTCATAACTCCACATTACTTCCAGTTCGTCTAATTCCATACAAGGCATATCACTGCCTGGCCAGCAACGGATAAGTTGCGATTGAATCAGATCGAGTGTATCCAGCCCTGGCAGCGTCTCTGGTGTTAGCCAATATGCTAAGCGAGCCAGTTGTGTCAGACCAAAACTGGTTTCAATACTTGAACTTATCACAGTATCCAACCCGGCTTGATGAGCCTCGGTGATCAATTGACGACAACGGTCAATACTACCTACTAACGTCGGTTTGATAATGATCGCGGTAACCCCTTCCTGGGCTTCTACTGTGAAACCTGCTTCACGAACACTTTCATCCCATGCAATGGCAATACCTGTCTCACGGGCAAATGCCAGTGAGTCTTCGCGGGTTTTACAAGGTTCTTCCAGAAAAGCAATACGCTGCCGATAATCAGGATTGATATACTTCGCAAATCCATCAGCTTTCGCTCGCGTCCAACTACGGTTAGCATCCAGCCTCAGTTGTAGATCGGGTACGGCTTCCAATAAGAGATTAACTACCATGCCATCCCGTACAGCTTCATATAGCCCGACTTTCACCTTAGCCATTTTCCGCCCGGCTATTTTTCCCAAACGCAAGATCACATCATCAGGATCCCCCGTACATAATGGTGCTTTGTGATAATTGGCCTCTGCGGGAAGTTTGCCCTGTAATTCAGCAAGAGCACAACTGATACCAAATGCGACAGAAGGTAATTCACTCTGCTCTGGCTCTTTATTTTGCCCTGTTTCGTTTTGGCACCAGTGTGTTAACCACTCCACCGCAGCACAGCGGGCTTGTTCAAGCGTTTCGTGACTGAATTCCGGCAATGGGGCAATTTCTCCCCAACCATGGTTACCATTTTCTTGCACATGCACTAAAAAACCATCACGGGTTTTCAGACGCTGGTAACGTAAGATAACACCTGCCTCCATAGGCAGGCTGTATTGATATAAGGTTGCTTTACGCATTATGGATTACGTTTAAATTTACTGAAATCAGGGTGACGTTTTTCGTTGAACGCATTACGTCCTTCCTGCCCTTCTTCAGTCATATAGAACAACATGGTGGCATTTCCCGCTAACTCCTGCAAACCAGCCTGACCATCGCAATCCGCATTCAATGCAGCTTTCAGACAACGCAATGCTGTTGGGCTGTTTTCCAGCATTTCACGGCACCAGCGTACTGTTTCTTTTTCCAACTCAGCATAAGGAACAACAGTATTGACCAGCCCCATATCAAGCGCTTCCTGAGCATGGTATTGGCGGCACAGGAACCAGATTTCACGGGCTTTTTTCTGCCCCACTATCCGCGCCATATAAGATGCTCCCCAACCTCCATCAAATGAACCCACTTTGGGGCCTGTCTGACCAAAAATTGCATTGTCTGCTGCAATGGTCAGATCACACATCAGATGTAATACATGCCCTCCACCGATAGCATATCCGGCAACCATAGCAACAACTGGTTTTGGGCAGGTACGGATTTGGCGTTGAAAATCTAATACGTTCAGATGATGTGTTCCGTCTTCATCTCTGTAACCACCATAATCGCCACGGATCTTCTGATCGCCTCCCGCACAGAATGCTTTTTCTCCCATTCCTGTCAGAATAATTGTGCCAATGCTATCGTCATAACGGGCATCAGCCAGTGCCTGAATCATCTCTTTAACGGTCAGAGGACGGAAGGCATTACGCACTTGCGGACGATTAATCGTAATCTTAGCGATACCGTCTGGAGATTTATGATAAAGAATATCTTCAAACCCGCTGGAACAATCTTGCCATTCAATCGGGAAATATAATTTTTCTTCGCTTGGATAGAGCATTATTGAACTTCCTTAACCAAAAAGTGATAAAAAATGGTTCACTGCGGCAGAAAAATCCACAGGATTGCTGCTATGAGCATTATGTCCAGCCTGGGGAATTATTTTTGATGGCAGTGCATACTGCTTCACTATTTCTTTAAATTTCTGATCGTGTTCACCACATAAATAAGCAAAAGGCACTGCCAGTTTTTGTAAGGCAGGCACTAACCAAGGCTGGTGCCCAAGTGAGGTTCTTTCTAACATGTCGGCAATACTACAGCCTCTGTTTCGGCGACGGAGATGAATAAAACGGAGACGCTGTTCCGGTGACAAATCTGCAAATACTGGTTGTTGATACCAGTCAGACAAAACTGCCGACATGGATTCTTCACGAAAACGTTGTGCCCAATGCCTGTCATGCAACAATCTGGCATCGCGCTCCTGCTGAGAAAACAGCCCCGGATTTCCCCCTTCTACCACTATTCCCCTTAATCCTTTTTGGTGCCTGTGAGTCGTATGATTTTGAGTTGCCTGGTTTTGAATTGCCTGGTTTTGAATTGCATAGTACATAGCAAGCCGCCCACCAAGTGAGTAGCCGATTAGCCAGTAATCATGGATCTGGTATGCGAGCAAAGTTTCGCTCAATAGCTTACTCATTTCTGCAAAACCATCCGCAGCCGTAATATCGGCAGAGTCACCATGACCGGGTAAATCAATCACTAAAGAAGCATATTGGTTACAGGCGTTTACAATGGGCAACCATTCATTGCCACATCCCAACAGACCATGCAACCAAACCAGCCATGTGTTTTTTCTATCTACATTCACTGTCTCTGCATTGACTATCTGACAGGCCAATTTCATAGTTCAGCCACCTGTTTCAGCAATTCTTGCAGACATACCGCACCTTCGTTATCTGTCACGATCAGTTCAATGATTGTTGCTGTTTTTTGCTGCCATGCCTGTTCAACCGACTGTTTCAATTCAGACCAATTTTGTGGCGCGCTATAATTCAAGCCAAACATGGCGGCAGTGTGGTTAAAATTGATATTTTGCGGCATACAGTAAAAACGCTGGCGTGTTTCCTGTGGCGTAGGCAGTAATGAAAAAATTTGGCCGCCATTATTATTTACGATAAACAACACCATAGGTGAAACGCTTTCCCGCAATAAAGCTAAGCTATTCAAATCATAAAGCGCGGAAATATCGCCAATAATCGCTAAAGTCGGTTTACTGGTCGCCCGTTGCACGCCGACAGAAGTCGCTATTAACCCATCAATTCCACTTGCACCACGATTGCTGTAAACCGGATAACCCACAGGGAGTTGTCCTAACGCATCAATCAAACGGACAATCAAACTATTGCCGACAAATAACTGTCCTTGCTGCGGTAATAATTGATGTAGCTGATGAGCAACCGCTGCCTCACTGAATTTTCCATCCAGTTGTGCGCTAACACAGTTGAATGCTTTTTCAGACCAAATCCTCAGTTCATCCGCCCAAAAAACATTCGTCCCAAAAACCTTCGTTTCAAAAACATTAGGCATCTCTGTTTGAGCCGGATGATCCCGTAACCAATCAGCCACATGACAAGTAAACTTGCGTCCCTGATGATTAGCGGGATCAAGCCTTCCCATAATAGGATCAATAATCCAATACTCTTCTGGCTGACATTTGGCTTGCCACTGCAATAATCTTTTTCCGGTCAGATTAGAGCCAAACTGAATAACTAACTGCCCTTTTGCCAGGATTTCCTGCGTACAGGGATGGTTCAGCCATAAATCAGCGTAAGGCAAAGGCTGACCTGTTTGAGACAACACATCTCCAATCAATGGCCAGCCCATTTCTTTCGTCCACTGTGCGACAAGTTTCCCTTCTTCGGCTCCCATTCTTCCTGCCAGTACGACACCGCGTTTTTTCCGCCAGCAATCCCAATCCGCTATTTTAGTAGTAACATGCGTTACTGATTGCTTAAGCCACGGCTGGTGGCCTTGCCACCAATTACCTAGCGTTTGTAACCATGCCTGATATTTTTCATCGTCACCATATAACGGCTCAGCAAAAGGACAATTGATATGCAGCCCTCCTTGCTTCAGATTCGACATCGCATTATCAACGACAGAAACCAACCAACTGGCTGAAATATCAGTGGTTGGTCGTGGTAGAGAAAGTGTTTGGGCCGGATGTGAGGCAAAAATATTACTCTGGCGAATAGCCTGATTCGCACCACAATCGATTAATTCCGGTGGCCTGTCCGCAGTGAGAAAAACCAAGCGTTCACCGGTTAATCCGGCCTCAATCAGGGAAGGATACAGGTTAGCCACTGCGGTTCCTGACGTCACAATAACAGCAACGGGTTCCTGGCTCGCTTTTGCCAATCCTAGCGCTAGATGACCCAGCCCTCTTTCGTCAAAGTGGGTATGACATATCAGTTTACCGTTCTCTATAGCAGCTTTTTTTACAACGGAAAGTGTCAATGGTGTGGAACGAGAACCAGGGGCAATACAGACATGACGTAGCCCATGACGAGTCAGTGCTTCCAGTAAGAGTTCCGCCCAACGACGGTTCAGTGCGCTGTTTGACATAAAGTGTTCGAAAACTTCTTTTAAAAATAGGATGAATTATATAAGACATTCTTCACGCTTATTCTCTTAAAAACGCCTTCTTTGTTATAGCTCAAAGAAATGTCATGTAATTGACGTTATTTCCATGAACTTATTCATTTGCTGAGTTACCTAATAATGAACGTAGTCCTGCGGCTTTATTCTCAATTTCTATCCATTCCTGCCCAGGATCAGAGCCAGAAACAATGCCTGTTCCAAACATAAATACCCCACAGATCCGGCATACCAGCCACGGTGAAATTGCCGTCGTTCCTGCTAATGTTTCAGTAAATATCTGTAACTGATAGCGGTAATAAAGCCGTTCTGGGGTCGAAGCAAGAAAAGCAGAACGACTGAATACCAACTTCGCTAATATTTTTGGTATTAATAATTTCGCATATATCAGCGATAATATTGACAATCTGATCCACAAACTTCCTCCACTAATAACGTAATAAAATGCAAAATTATACGAGCCGGCAGAAATTATTAAAGTACTTATTGTTTACCTGGTTATTTATGTGATTGGTTTTGATCTGAGTATCTAACAATAACTTCGCCACTTTTACTGATTTATTGCCCATTTTTATTACTCAAATCAATAATTACACATTTTCTTTAAGTGAATCAGTATAATAGATGACATATCATATTGTTGACACCGATAGAACCTTATACCTAAAAATATACAACACAAGGCTAACATGCCAAACTTAGTTATCAGGAAAATGATTAATTTAATGTTTATGAATTTCATCCCACGAAAAACCTAAAATATAATTCTTATTTGCAAAAAGATAATAAAATCATTCTCAAAACCTAAAAGTAAGGCTAAAAAAAATCACCCACCGATAATAATTACCAAAAATATCAGCAATGAAAAATATTCACATTCATAATTAACATTTTTTATTGTGGTTAATTTCATTCATAAATATTAAATTAAAAATACTATAAGAAAACTCTCAAAAACAATTAAAAACAACAGGTTAAATATAATGCCTTTATTTTATATAAAAAAATAACAACAAGGTATTACTTATTAACCCCATAATAAAATTAAGAAACAATATTGCCTGATGTTACGTCTATTGTTTTTCAAAAAATACCCATTGATATAAAGCCACACAATACGTATTATTTTGCCTCTTCCAAAATGAAGAAACAAAATGCTTGTCTTAATCAAAATTCAATTTTATTTCGTCTGATTCTGCTGTTTTTTTAAATAAATAAGCAGTATAAAAAGGGGATGCCGTGTTATATCTTTATTTTAGGCCGATAGGCTTTCTTAGATATCGGTATAGTCTGTTATCGTTATTTATATCACTAAGTTGTCTAATAACAACAGAGACCGCGACAGCGGGTTATGATGCATTAATTCAACAAGCCAGAAGTGGCAATACCATCCCCATACTTGAATATATTCGTCAAGAAGAAAAACGGCGGAAACTCTCTCCTTCTCAGGTAGCTGATTGGTTACAGGTCGCAAGCTGGGCGGGTCATGACAATGAAGTGATTAATCTTTGGCAACGTTATCATGCTATGGAATTACCAGCCAGGGGGATCGCCGCTGCCGCACGCGCTTATCGCAATCAGCGCCAGTGGAATCAAGCCATTCAATTATGGCACCTGGCTTCAATTCTTGAAAAACACAACCACGCTATAAAAGCGGGCTTGATTATGACGTTGGCAGATGCCAGGCGAGACAGTGAAGCCCGTCGCCTGGCAAAAAACTTACTGTCCCATCAACTCAGTGCCGCTAATTACCGTTTAATGGCCTATGTGGATCAAGCCGCCGGACGCTCATGGGATGCCATGCAGATGCTCACTATCGCCCACGAACGTTTCCCCAAAGATAAGGCCACAACCCACGATTATCTGTTCAGTCTGAAAAACAATCGGGTGAATGGTCCGGCTTGGCTACTGGAACAAAAACACACCACACAATTACAGTTATCCGCCGGCCAACAACGTAAACTGGAAGCTGACGCTGCGGCAGAGTTAGTTCGCCTTGCAATGATCCCCAACCGTAGTGAAAAAGAACGATTTGACATCGCTGATAGAGCACTTGCCCGCTATGAACATATGCTCAATCAATGGCAGAAACAACCGGATGCCTGGCAAGACTATCGACGTGCCCGTATTGATCGCCTCGGCGCACTGCTTGCCCGTTTCCAGACTCAAGAACTCATTGAAGAGTATTTACGCCTGCAACAACTTTCCCAGACAGAAAAAAATGTCGTTATACCGGATTACGCGCATAAATGGGCTGCGTCTGCCTATCTGAACCTTCGCCAGCCAGATAAAGCAAGGGATATCCTGCGTCCACTGAATTATCCCACTGGAAAATATCCAGATAAAAAAACACCAGTGCACCATATCACACAGGAAGATGATAGCGTTCTTTTTTATGCCGATGTAGAGAGTGAACAACTTAATGAAGCTCAACAACTGGCAACTAATATCAAGCAACGTAATGCTTATATGACGAATGTTTACGGTTCTCCAATCCGGGTGCCTAACGATAACTGGTTGCAGGGGCAACAGCTTTTGGCTGAATCAGCCCAACTGCATGAAGATCTTCCCGAAGCAGAAAGACGTTTTACCCACTTGGCTCGTACCGCTCCTGGTAATCAGAAGTTACGTATTGATCTGGCAGCCGTCTGGCTAGATCGTGGCTGGCCACGTCAGGCAGAAAGTGAACTGAAACAAATCGAGGGTCTTGATCACCGTAATTTGTCATTGGAAATTCAGCAAGGCTATACCGCTTTAGCATTACAAGAATGGCGACAAGCTGATCTGTTGTCTGATGATGTCATCACCCGTGCCCCTGAAAATATGCTGGCCAAACGTTTTAATCGTCTGCGTAATGTTCATCACATGTCAGAATTGCGTGTCAGAGTTAATCAGGGTATTGATTCAGACAGCCCCACGAGTGGTAAAAGTAGTTCAGACATTGATCTTGTCATTTATAGCCCTCCTATTCATGATAATTGGCGCTTGTTTGCTGGCGGTGCTTATAATCGTAGCCAATTCAGTGAAGGCCGTGGCTTAAACCGCGATTTACGTGGCGGTATAGAATGGCGGGCACGGGATATTTGGCTGGAAGGCGAAATTTCTGGCCGTCATTATCGTCATGGTAATAAAGTCGGTCTACGTTTTGCCGGATGGTATGATTTAAATGATCAATGGCGTCTGGGAGGTTCAGCGGAACGACTGGCTCGTAATACTCCTTTACGGGCATTAACCAATAATATCTATGCTAATGGCGGGCAACTTTATACTCGTTGGAGACACAGTGAGCGCAGTCAGTGGACAGCTCGTTTTGCCCCTTCATTTTTTTCCGATGGCAATAAACGCTTTGCATATGCTATTGACGGTATGCAACGCATCTACACAGCACCTTACCTGAAACTTGATGCCACGCTGGAAATCAGTACGACACATAACAGCAAACAAAATACCCCTTATTTCAATCCAAAAAATGATTTTACCTTCCTGCCAGTATTGGAAGCCGACCATATCATGTATCGGCATTACCAAACCGTTTGGAGTCAGCAGCTCGCGGCTGGTATCGGTGAATACTGGCAGAACGGGTATGGCGGGGGTCTGATAACGACTGTGAGTTATGGGCAACGTATTAAGTGGAATGATGTGGTGGATACAGGTGTGAGGATCACGCTGGATAAACGCCCTTATGACGGTAAACGTGAAAAAAACCTGCAAGCTGCTTTTGATTTGATCTATCGGTTCTAAAGGATTTTTTATGACTTTCAACGTAATTCGCTATTGGTTAATGATTTTAGCTTTGCTGGTTAGCCTGTTTATTCCGCAACTCAGCATCGTGGCCTATGCTGAAAAACCAGAGTTCGTTCCACCAGCAGAGCGCCCTTTGCCCATGAATGAGCGCCCCTGGCCTCATAATGGTTTCGTCGTACTGGCTTACCATGATGTTGAAGATGACGGAGCTGATCAACGATTTATGTCAGTTCGTACCAGTGCGCTGAACGAACAATTTGCCTGGCTACGCGCAAATAGCTACCAACCTGTCACCGTTGATCAAATCCTCGTTGCCAACCAGGGAGGAACTCCATTACCCCCAAAAGCGGTACTACTCACCTTTGATGATGGCTACAGCAGTTTTTATCACCGAGTTTTTCCCTTGCTGAAAGCCTATAACTGGCCTGCAATTCTGGCACCAGTCGGCATTTGGGTTGATGTTCCCGCAGGAAAGCCTGTGAATTTTGGTGGTTTGAAGGTATCACGGGAACGCTTTACGACCTGGGAGCAAATTGCGGAGATGTCCCGTTCTGGTTTGGTGGAGATTGCTTCTCATACCTATCAACACCACTATGGTGCTATTGGTAATCCACAAGGCAATACCGAGCCTGCCGCCACTATCCGGATCTATGATCCCAAAACGGGTAAATATGAAAGCGATCACAAATTCCGCCAACGCATGGAACAGGATATCGCCACAATCACACAGCGAATCGTTTCTGCCACAGGCAAAAAACCACGCGTCTGGGTTTGGCCTTACGGCATTGACAGCGGCGTTACTCTGGATATTGCCAAACGTCATGGTTACAAAATGGCACTGACACTCGACAATGGACTGGCCAAGGCAGAAAACTTAAATAACATTCCGCGAATATTGCTCACTAATAACCCAACATTAAAAGAGTTCGCTGAGCAGGTTATTCAGGTTCAGAATAAACGTATCCTACGCGTTGCCCATATTGATCTGGATTATGTGTATGATCCTGACCCTATTCAACAAGCGCGCAATCTCGATCAGCTAGTACAACGTGTTGCTGATCTCCGTATTAATGCTGTCTTCCTGCAAGCATTTGCCGACCCTAAAGGCGATGGCAATATCTATGAGCTTTATTTCCCTAACCGCTGGTTACCGATGCGGGCAGATTTATTTAACCGGGTTTCCTGGCAACTACACAGCCGGTTGAATATTGATGTTTATGCGTGGATGCCAGTTCTGGCATTTGAATTAGAACCTTCCCTGCCTCGCGTAACGCGCTATAACGAAGATAATGGCGAGTTATCCGTCAGTAAAACACAATATCGTCGTTTATCTCCTTATAACGCGGAAAACCGCCGGAGGATTAAAGAGATTTACCAGGACTTAGCTGCTCATGCCATATTCCAGGGTGTGCTGTATCACGATGATGCTGTCATGTCAGACTTTGAAGATGCCAGCCCTGACGCAATTAATGTTTATCAACAAGCCGGTTTTCCGGCATCTGTTGCCGAAATTCGTCAGGAGCCAGAACAGTTTGCCCGCTGGAGCCGTTTCAAGAGCCGATATCTGACTGAGTTTACCCAAGAATTGACACAAACCGTTAAATCAATCCGTGGTTATCAGGTAAAAACAGCACGTAATATTTTCGCCCTGCCTATTCTGGAGCCAGATAGTGAAGAGTGGTTTGCTCAAAATCTGGATGATTTTCTTGCCCATTATGATTGGGTTGCACCAATGGCAATGCCATTAATGGAAAAAATACCGCTATCAGAAAGCAATCAGTGGCTATCCCGTTTAGTGAAAGCGGTTGCCCAACGCCCGGAAGCTCTGGATAAAACAGTTTTTGAGCTTCAGGCTGTTGACTGGCGAAAACCATTAAATAAAAGAGCGATATCAGGCGAACAAATGGCTGAATGGATGCGTCAATTACAACTGAATGGCGCACAAAATTTTGGTTACTACCCTGATGACTTTCTTAATAATCAACCAGAAATGAACAAAATCCGTCCTGTTCTTTCTCCAGAATGGTATCCACTTAATGATTGATCGTATTCTTGCTTTTATTGTGCTCTGCATTGTCTTGAGCATTCCGGTCGGTATCGCCATCACCTTTACAGGTGAGGTTATGCTGCACTTTGTGTTTTTCTGGCCATTATTCATGTCTGCTATCTGGATCTCAGGAGGGATTTATTTCTGGTTTTACCGTGAAAGACACTGGAAAAAAAACGATGTCCCTCCCCACCTGGAAGGGGAACCCCTGATATCTATTTTGATCCCTTGCTATAACGAAGGGCCAAACGTGCGCGAAACATTACGGGCAGCATTAAACCAGCGTTATCCGCACATTGAAGTGATCGCAATCAATGATGGTTCAACTGACCGCACTGCCCATGAACTCGATGAGATGGCTAAACAGCATAGCGCCTTGAGAGTAATACACTTAGAACAAAATCAGGGGAAAGCTACAGCGCTTCAGGCAGGAGCTGCCGCTGCCAATAGTGATTATCTGGTCTGTATTGACGGCGATGCTCTGCTAGATCGCGACGCAGCAGTATGGATGGTAAAACCCATGATCGATCACCCTCGTGTTGGTGCGGTCACAGGCAACCCTCGTGTCCGTACCCGTTCTACCTTGATTGGCCGAATTCAAGTAGGTGAGTTTTCTTCTATCATTGGCTTAATCAAGCGTACTCAACGGGTTTATGGTCAGGTATTTACCGTTTCTGGCGTTGTTGCCGCCTTTAACCGCCGTGCCCTTGCTGATGTCGGTTATTGGAGCAATGATATGATTACCGAAGATATTGATGTCAGTTGGAAGCTACAATTACACCACTGGTCTATCTTCTTCGAGCCTCGTGCTATCTGTTGGATTCTGATGCCCGAAACTCTCCGGGGGTTATGGAAACAAAGGCTACGTTGGGCACAGGGTGGAGCAGAAGTATTCCTCAAAAACCTGCGAAAACTCTGGTCATGGGAATATCACCGCATGTGGGTATTATTTACGGAATTCTGCTGTTCTGTAATCTGGTCATTTACGTTTGCCCTCTCAATTATTTTGTTTTTCCTCGGCATGTTTATCACATTACCCGAAAATATTCGTGTCTATACACTTTTCCCGCCTGGGTATACAGGATTGGTATTAGCCGTAACTTGCCTGATCCAATTTATTGTCAGTTTGGTCATTGAACGACGTTATGAGAAACACGTTGCATCATCACTTTTCTGGGTGATTTGGTATCCAGTGGTGTACTGGATGCTGAATCTATTCACTACACTTGTATCTTTCCCCAAAGTCATGCTTAAAGTACACCGGAAACGTGCCCGTTGGGAAAGCCCTGATCGTGGAATAGAGAGAATAGAATAATGAAAGATCCATTGATATTTACAGAACAAAGATTATTACCTCGTCTTATTGATATTATACTCACCATTATAGCGTGGGTTGGATTTTCCTATTTATTCATTGTGGGGCTATTTAATTCGCCCCATCATGGCCCCAAACCTGTTACGTCTGTATTTACCTCAGAAGTAAGTTCAATTGTACTTTATATTATCATCGCCATATTTAATTCACTCCTGTTGATCGGGTGGGCGAGATACAATCAAATCCGCTTTCGTATAGAACGTCGCCGCCATCGACCTGCATTAAATAATGAAGAATTGGCAAAGAGCTTTTCTTTAGAACAGCAATTAATGAACAGACTAAATCAAGGCAAAGTTTCCAGTGTCACTTATAATAACCATGGACATATAATAGGAATAACTGAAAAATCAAATCAATTAGCCAGCAAATAATTATCAAGGAAATTAAAACTTCCTATCATTTAAACATTTTGCAACCTATCTCAGCCAATGTTACTAGTGTCTGATAATTAATAACATTTGCAAAAACACCATAATGAGATAGGTTCTAATTGAGGATATATTCCATCAATAATTTAGTTATCTGGATTAAATGAAAGGCAAATACTGGAACTTGCTATGTGCTTTACTGAAGGGACTCATTGTATTGTTAGACGTTACGTTTCCAAAGTATTTCTACGGATACTAACGATTTTTTGTTTAACCATTGTGATATGTAATTCAATAGTAACAGCCATGCCTGATGCTAAAGAAAAAATAAAACTCAATGAAAACGTTGCACGTGTCGTTTCTGGTATTATCAGTTATACACACTGGCCAGTCTCACGTTCAACGTTACATTTGTGTCTGGTAGCACCATCTAATTACATTGATGTCTTAACCAACATCAATATGCCTACTGACGATACAAAATTACAAATAGAAATTCTGAACTTCAACGCAGAAAAATTATTATCGCAATGTGATATTGTTTATTACGGTCAAATTGATCCCATACTTCAACATCAAGTGATTAGTCAAAAAAATGGCAAACCACTTCTCACAATTGCTGAACAGAATCAACATTGTGAAATCGGTAGTGCATTTTGTCTTAATATTGGCAATACACAAACGACTTTTAACCTTAATCTCGATATTTTGACACGCAGTGGTGTACGCGTAGATCCAAATGTCCTGCAATTGGCTCGCAAGGCGGAATAACTGTATGAAAAAGCGTTATTCACTAATGCCATCACGCCCGACCTTACGTCAAGCTGTTCATCGTATCCATTTGATCATTACTTTTGTTACATTATCCGTTGTCGGCCTATTTCTTTCATTGCTGGCACTCGTTGCCATGCAGAAATATGCTGAAAATAACTTAAAGCAGACCTCATCAACAATAGCCCATACTGTTCAGGCTGCGGTTGTATTTAATGATAAGACAGCCGCGAATGAAATATTGGAAATGATTGCGGCTCATAATAATTTTACAGAAGCGAAAATTTTCGATGCAAAAAATCAAATTTTGGCGAGCTGGCAAGCCAATAAAACAGCCCGAACCGATAATTTCAAGAAACTGCTTGAATATTGGATTTTCCCTGAACCGATCACTTTTCCCATATATCACCACCACCAACAAGTGGGTTCGGTTTGGTTAATCGGTAATAGTGAACACATCATCAAATTTATCTATCAAGCCTTATTAGTACTCTTTGCTTGTTTACTGATTAGCGCCATACTTTCACTCTATCTTTCCCTGCGTATGCACGATGGGATTGTCAGGACATTACAAAACATTGCTGGTGTTGCCCATGATGTCCGGCAACGACGTGCTTTTTCACAACGTGTTCCTTCTGCCAAAATTGCAGAACTTCATGAATTAAGCCAGGTTTTTAACCATCTGCTTGAAGAATTGGAAGAGTGGCAACACCATTTACAAACTGAAAAAGCAGCATTGGCATGGCAGGCTCAACATGATTCCCTTACAGGGTTACCCAATAGAGCCACTTTTGAACGCGTATTATCGACTGTGATGAATGATAAATTCATGCGTGAAAGCGCAGTGATCTTATTTATTGATGGCAACCGATTAAAATATGTCAATGACGTCTATGGGCATGCAGCAGGTGATCACGTCCTGATCACAATAGCTGATACTTTAAAAATGAAAGTACGAAAAACCGATACTGTCGCTCGTCTTGGTGGCGATGAATTCGCCATTTTATTACCTTCAGCCAATTTAGAAGATGCAGAAAGAATCGCAAAAAATATTATCCACGCCATGGACACTCCAATTCAACTCCCCAGTGGTCAACACCTGCGTATCACACTCAGTATTGGTATCGCCCTGTCAAATGGTGATTTGACAGCAGAACAACTCCTCTCTGAAGCAGATGCTGCCATGTATCACATCAAACAACGAGGTGGTGGCTGGTACTCCGTTGATACAACAAAAATAAACTACTTATCCAGGAATTCATCATGATAAAAGATTGGCATTAATCAATAAAATAATTTAATTATTTCGCTAAGGATGGCAATAATAATCCATCAATTACGCAATCTATTAGCCGATCCTCGCCATACAGCTATATATATTTCCTGTATTCAATATCTTCCTGTAAGATAGCCGACGTTGTTTTTTCAAACAGAAAGCTATTTTTTATAAACAACACGCTCACAGAATTTTACAAAATTAGACGGTAAGTCTACTGTTGGGTAATGGGCTTTATCAAAAAGGAGAAATGATGGGGCTGAATTTTAAATCATACCAAACATTGTATCGGGTATTTGTGGTATTATTTATCGTCATCACATTGAGTGTTGGCAATATATTATGGAAAGTATTTTCCAATTATCAGAATAATATCAAGCCTGATATGGAGCTGGAAAGCGTTTTGCTTTCATTGACAATATTCATACTCGTATCCGCCATTTTTTTATATCAATACACTAAAACTGTTATTATTCCAACATATCAATTAAAAAAATCCATTAAAAATAAACAATTTATCCCTTATATACAGCCTATTATTTGTAGCAAAAGTAACACCATCATCGGGTGTGAGATCCTTGTACGCTGGCAACATCCAGTACAAGGGCTATTGACACCAAAAGATTTTATCGCGCAAATTGAGAAATCAGATCTGATTGTTCCTTTAACGCGTAATTTAATCACGCAAGTACGGGATTTCTTCGCTCCGCTTATCCATCAGTTACCTAAGAACTTTCATTTTAGCTTCAATATCAGTGCAAAACATTATAAAGAAGCTGGCTTATTAGATGATTGTCGTGATTTTCTGCAGGCATTCCCTGAAGATTCTGTCCGGTTGATATTAGAAATTACAGAAAGAGAATTACTGGAGCCGGATGAGTACTCAATTAAACTATTTAATAAATTAGATGAATTAGGTGTATTAATCGCTTTAGATGATTTCGGCACAGGTTATTCAAACCATACATATTTACAAAAATTTAATGTTAATATGGTGAAAATAGGTCATAACTTCATCAGCAAAATGAATACGGATATGATTTCGAAACATATTATTGAAAATATCATTGACTTAGCATTACGACTGAATTTAGAAATTGTGGCAGAAGGCATTGAAAACCAAAGACAGGTGAATCAACTAAGAAGCTATTCCGTAAATTATTTACAGGGGTATTATTTTGATTGTCCCGTGCCGTTGGAAGACTTTGTTAATAAATGGTTGAAGTAAATAATACAACTATTCTTAAGTCTCAGCCTATAGAAAATAATTTCTGAAAATATCTGTGTCCAGATCAAAGTACTTATTCCAATACCCTCTTAAGAATTATTACCATAGTAGCAATTAATGATATATCTCAGGCCATATTGCTACTATGGTATTACAATTTTAATTCCATCCATTTCTGTTGCATATGTAGATCAATCATTGTTACCAATGACTTATCCACCCCCAACTCATTGGCAAAAAACTTAAATTGGCGAGTGGCATGATAAATCTCTGCCAACATATCAATTAACGGATTTTTACTGGTAAACCCGGCCTGTGCAGCTAGCAGTTCCAATGCCTTAGGTGTGATAATTTTTCCATTACCATTAAAAGATGTCATATGCTCATTATAAGGTGATGGGGTATATACCACATCATAGAATGGAGAAAGCCGCCAGTTATCTGAATCATCCGCCAGATAAGCAAAATTTTTGGCATGATCATCCTGATTAACCGTTAGATAGTTAAATAACGCACGTTTTACCAGTTTCTGTGCTTCTTCTACACCACAAAAATGCCGTGTTGCTTTAACCAAATCAACATAATCTAAAGATGGTTCCCTAAATGGGGCATCCAATAACCCACAGGCAGAAATCATGTGATAACGCCCTTTCTCGGTACAATCAAACCGAGTTTGTTGTAGCCAGAATCGCCCTTTTCCTGCATCGAGTAACTTAAAATCAGGTACTTCAATACCTGCATTCGCAGCTATTTTCATATAAACATATTCAATAAGGCTTTCAGAGTGCTTCAGGAAAAATTTATCTGATGTCAATTTAACAATCAGTTTTTCACCAATAGCATCAGTGCGAGTTGTAAACCGACCATCACTATATTTTGTCAGATTAAGCTTAGGACGCGCACCACCGGAGCCACTGGCATTCATTAGATACTCAATAAAATCAGAATTTGTTCCTTCAAATTCCTTAACGGCTTCTTGGCCGAGAGTAATAAGATCGATGTCTCTTTCATCAGTATTGGCAAAGGACATCTCTGGTTCATAATAGAGGGCACCAGAACAATGTTTACCGATATATGCAAGCCGTTCTAAGGCCGTTATCATTCGCGGGTTAAAACCATTTTCGCGAAATACCCGATCCATTAAATAAAGCCCCCATCCATCCGGCAAACTATCGCCGAAAACACCATGTAAGCCATAATGAGGCTCTTTTGGTGCCTTCTGTAGTGAATTATCTGATTTCAATAAGAAAGGAGAGAGTGATTTAGGATGAGCTGCGAGATATGAATCAGCATATTGGAAATAAACACCATTCCTGTTTTCTGCCAACTGACCTACAATTAGCTGATTTCCATCAGAAAATTTTCTTTTGACATTAAGTGGTGTCTTAAGCATTTTTAAGCACCTCGGCAATGGTCGTTGGTTCTCGCTCACGCTCTTTAGTTAACTCATGGAGTGGGGACAGTTCACCAATCGCTTCCATTAACATTAAAAACTGTCGCAGGGAAATGTTACCTGTACGCTCAAATTTCCTGATGGTGCTATATGGTACACCAGAACGTTTGGACAAACTTTCAACAGTGATTTTTTGTTGTTTACGCTGTCGCTTGATAAAGTCTTTTAATTCATGCTGCACATCATAAGCTGTGTAGAATGAAAGCATGGCAACCTCTTTTGTTACTATAATAGCAATTATATGGAAATACTATACCAAATTGTCATTATAGTCACACATTAATCCAATCTGGATTTGTATCACACCTTTCTTGCTATTATCCTCTTTCCATGCTCATTTATCAGAATGGATAATCTATGTGAAAATAGATATTCATCATGTTGAAATTCAATTAAAGATTTCGTTGAAGGCGAAGTAAAGAAAGTATCACTATTAAAAAAATTCTGAATTTTGATTTAAATAATTATTAATAAATGTCTCAACGTGGTTGATATCCATAAAATAAACTTCGTCTTTTATATAAGAATTATCAGTTATTATAAATACATTATTTACAAGATATTTTTTAAAGTAAGTATATTCTCATATTTCAACATCACTCCCGATTTGCCCAATCATCTATTTTTTTCCAAGAGTTCAAACCTACCTTCCTTGCGAAAATACTATATAACTTAATAATATTAACTCGCTGCCAATGGCAGGTTGTAACATTCGATTGGCCTTTTATCCATAGTATATTTTTTATAGTGCTCCATTCGTCCAGCCTTTATTTCATATTACCAGGTGAGTCTAAGACTCTATTTTAGCAGCATGGACAAGGGTATTTTGGGTTCAAAGTTAGACAATTAACGAACAATTATCCCCAATAAAATCCCTACTACGCTAAAATCCGCATCACTGAATGTGGTATTAGCAATACCAATACTTCCCAGAACAGGTAGCAGGAATACAGGCAGAAATGTAATCAATAACCCTTGAGCAAACGCCCCAAGCATCGCCCCTCGTCTTCCTCCCATTGCATTGCCGAAAACACCCGCGGTTGCACCAACAAAGAAATGAGGGACAACACCGGGAATAATCACAGTTATGTTCAACAAATAGAGAATAAACATGCCAACAACACCAGCAATAAAACTGCTCAGGAAGCCAATCAGGACAGCATTTGGTGCATAGGGAAAAACCACCGGACAATCCAGTGCAGGCTTGGCATTCGGTACTAATTTGTCGGAAATACCCTTAAATGCTGGTACGATCTCAGCAATCACCATTCTGACGCCTTGCAAAATGATATAAACACCCGCCGCAAATGTGATTGATTGCATCAGTGAATACATCACTCTGTTTTTTCCACCGCTGACTTGCCGGACTAATTCCTGATCAGCAAATAAACAGGTGATAATAAAAATTATCGCCATAGTTAAAGCGATGGCGACAGAAGTATCGCGCAGAAATAATAAACTTTTGGGTACGTTCATCTCTTCCGTAGAATACGCTTTATTACCCATTTTGCTGCCAATAAACCCCGCCAAGACGTAAGAAAGTGTTGAGAAATGACCAAGTGCCACATCATCAGAGCCTGTCACTTTTTTCATATAAGGATGAACAATCGCTGGAAAAAATACCATTGAAATACCAACAACAATTGAGCCGATCACAACCAGCATCGTGTTATTTATTCCTGCGACAGAAAGAATAACCGCTACCATCATTGACATAAATAAAGTGTGATGTCCGGTCAAGAATATGAATTTCCATGGTGTGAAACGGGCAATTAGAATGTTAATCACCATAGCGAAGAACATAATCATCGCCATCTCTTTACCAAAACTTTTCTGCGCTATCGATACGATAGCTTCATTATTTGGTACAACTCCTTGAATACCAAAGGTATCTTGAAAAATAGTGGCAAATCCACCTAATGAAGTTACTATCAGGCCCGCTCCTGCGCCTAAGATAACAAATCCGAGTATAGTTTTTACGGTTCCTTTGATGCACTCTGTCACCGGCTGTTTCTGCATTACCAAGCCAATTAATGAAATCAGCCCGACTAAAATCGCAGGCTCTGCCAGTACGTCGTTCATCAAAAAGCGGAAGAAATCCATATTTTTCTCCAATTACAATTTACCGAGTTCTTGCAATACCGCAGATAAACGCATTTTCATGGCAGATTTATCTAACATATTTTCCAATACAATGATTTTCCTGGCTATCTGCTGTTTAATCAGTTGTTCTGCAATATCTTTTGTTGCAATGAAAATATCGCTCTTGGCCGCTTTTGCTGAACCTAAATCTGTATGTTCAACACTGGCTTCAACGCCTAATTCCTGCAAAATATTTTTAATACTTATCTCCATTATCAGGCTGGTCCCTAAACCATGACCACAAACAACTGTAATTTTCATCTTATTTTCCTGTTAAATAAAAATATTGGTTAATATCCTTGGACAATAGAAAAAATCTCGTCTTGGTTTTTAGCCTGCATTAATCGATTGATTTTTGGCTGATCATCAAATAATCCTGCAAGTTCAGCGATCACTTCTATATGGCTATCACTGCTTGTTGTGGCAAATACGAACAGTAACTTGACCGGATCATTTTCCACAGAGCCAAACATGACACCCTGTTTGATAAACGTCAGGCTCAAGGCAAGACGATTGACTCCCTGCTCCGGTCTCGCATGGGGGATCGCAATCCCTGAGCCAATCACGTAGTAAGGACCAAACTCTTCATGGGCACGATAAATGGCATCGACATAACTCGGCTGAATCGCTGCGTTATCGATAAGCGGCTGACAGGCTAATTCAATCGCCTCTTGCCAATCTTTAACATCAGGAATCCATTGAATAACATCACGATTCAGTAGTGTTTTTAACATTGAATGCTCCTGATCTAACGTGTTTTCCGCCAACAGTACATCTAAAAATGCTTTCAAAAGTACGTCACTGAGTACAAGCATAGTCACTGCAAATCAAACATACCGATGGAAAAAGAGAAAAAGCACAATAATATGGAGTAAGTCACATTACAGGCTGAAATGAAGAGATAGACATTTATACAAAATTATGTGCATAAAAAATCCCCGGACTGTAAGCCCAAGGATTGGAATTTTCTGTTAACAGGGCATATTGGTTAACGAACCAAATGCAAAAAGTGAATGTGCTTTTCGTATTGATCCAAAATATCGTGGATGATCTGTTCCTGAGTCCATCCCATCAGATCGTAATCCTGTCCACCTTCTTTAAGGTAAACTTCAGCACGATAATATTTTTGTTCCTCACTTCTCTCATTATCTTCCAGACCTACAATAGCAAACGCTGGCTGAATATAACCTCGCAGACGAACTTCGTAGACAAAATTAAGATTTTCGCCAAAATCCACTTCCAGATGAATGCGGTCATCCATCTCATCATTAATGACAACAACTTTATTCTGCTTTGCCAATTCTCCAGCCACCATACTCATTGCCTGCTGGATGACTTCGCTCATAAAGCGTTTTACCTGCGAACTTTTAGGGTAATAAACAATATTTCTTAATCTTCGCTGCCACGGGATCGGGTTACGGCTGGCTGGAGGCGCTATTGTGGTCATCTGCTGACTGTCTTTCTTATAAGCGTCAATTCGTAATGCCTTAAGCAAACCATATATCGATATCAACAAAATTATCGAGAAAGGAAGCGCACTGGCGATCGTTACTGTTTGCAAAGCAGATAAGCCCCCTGCAATCAATAAAGCAATAGCAACTGCTCCCATCAAACCTGCCCAGAAGATCCGCTGCCAGACAGGTGTATGATGAGCGCCACCAGAAGCCAGTGTATCAACCACCATGGCACCAGAATCAGCAGAAGTGATAAAGAACATTACGACCATGATCATTGCAATGAACGATAAAACGGTAGGCAGTGGAAAATGCTCCAGAAAATTGAACAATGCCAGGGAAACATCTGTCTGTACGATGTTGGCTAATTCTTTGGCTCCCTGATTGGCAATCATATCAATCGCACTATTACCAAATGCCGTCATCCACATCAGAGTAAAACCACTGGGTACGAACAAAACTCCAGTGACAAATTCCCTGATTGTCCGGCCTCGTGAAACTCTGGCAATAAACATCCCAACGAACGGAGACCAGGATAACCACCATCCCCAATACAGTAATGTCCATCCTCCTAACCAATTACTGGACTTAGGTTCATAGGCATACAGGTTAAATGTTTTGCTGACAATTTCCGAAAGGTAGCCGCCCGTATTTTCCACAAAGGACTTCAACAACAGCACCGTTGGCCCCAAAGTAACAACCAAGATCAACAATAAAAATGCCAGCCCTAAATTCAACTCAGATAGAACACGGATGCCTTTCTCTAAACCAGAAATAACCGAAATGGTAGCCAGAGCGGTGATTGTAATGATCAATACAACCTGTACCGTCCTATTGATAGGTAAATCAAATAGATGATTAAGACCAGCATTCACTTGGAGAATGCCATAGCCTAAAGACGTGGCTACACCAAATACTGTACCAATAACCGCAAAGATATCAACAGCATGACCAATCGGTCCATGAATTTTATCACCAATAATCGGATACAGCGCAGAGCGCAGTGTTAAAGGCAAACCATGCCGATAGCTAAAAAATGCCAGAATCAAAGCCACAATGGCATAGATTGCCCAGGCGTGAAGCCCCCAATGAAAGAAAGTTAACTTCATAGCCTGTTTAGCCGCAGCAATACTTTCAGGTGTGCCCACGGGTGGTGACAGATAGTGCATGACAGGCTCAGCCACACCAAAGAACATCAATCCAATCCCCATCCCCGCAGAAAAAAGCATGGCAAACCAGGAAAAATAACTGAAATCAGGTTCTGCATGGTCAGGGCCAAGCTTTATATTGCCGTATCTGGATAAACCCAAATAGGTAACTGAAAGTAAAATCAACGCAACGGCAAGGATATAAAACCAACTAGCATTAACAAACAAGTCTTGCTGCAAAGATTTAAACCACCTATCGGCAAGCTCCGGTTTCAAACCAGCAAATGCGACCAATGCAATGATCAAAAATGCTGAGAAGAAAAAGACTGGTGGGTTAATGTAAGTTTTCGTCTTTACCTGTCCAGTATTATCTTGACTCATACTCATCCTTCAAAATTAGTGTCCGACACTATCTCCTATATCAATCCAAAAAATATTTTGTCGAAATTTCAATGAAATAAATATAACCCCAATTAAGGGTTACCCATCCTGTAGATCTTTTGCGCTCATAATTCATTCAATCTACGTTCATGGTCACCTTAACATAAAAATCAGAGCAACTGTACTTACAGCGAGGTAGATAACCACCACTTTTAACAAACAAATAACATTAATGGTTAATAAGTTAACAATAAAAAACATTAACCTCATTTTTCCGTGTGATTTATTAATAGCATATAACCGATAGTGCAATGATCTCTCACTCAGGTTAATAACTGACATAAGGAAGTTAACGCTATGTTAAATAGATTAGATAAGTTAGATGGATTAAAAGGTAAACGAGTTGTGGTGACAGGCGGAGGCCGGGATTTTGGGCAGGCCATTTCTGTCTGGTTAGCACGGGAAGGTGCACATGTTGACCTCTGTGCTCGTCAACTAGAACGTGCTGAAGCGACTCGTGAAATCATTCAGGGTGAAGGTGGGATTGCAAGAAGTTATCAATGTGATATCAGCGATGCACAATCAGTTCGCAACTTTGCCAATCAATTACTACAAGACAGTAAACCCATCGATATTCTGATACTGAGTGCAGCCCAATGGCTGGAAGGCAATCTGAGCGATGATGACAGTGATGAAGATATCATCAGCACAATGAATTCCGGTGCGACGGGTTCCATGCTATTGACCAAAATGTTATTACCAAGCCTGCGTAAGTCTCAAGGAGCCGATATTATTGCGATGGTATCAGTCTGCGGCATTCCAAACTTTATCCGCTCTGTCGCGCATCCGGTATTTTTTGCTGCCAAACATGCGATGAGTGGCTTTTGCCAGACTATTTCCCATCAATTAAGCAAAGATAATATTCGCGTAACCGGAATCTATCCTCCTGATTTTGAAGTTAATGGTTTTGATGTAGATCTGGATGACCATCAAACAATGGGTAAACAACTATTGAACGGGCGCTCAGTCTGGGAATCCATACGATTTGTTTTGACCCAACCTCGTAGTTGCCATATTAGTGCAATTTATTTTCAGGGCCCGACTTTTGAGGATATGACAGGAAATAACTCCCACAGTTAAGCCAAATGTTGTGAATATCGGCTGAGAGAGTATGAAGGATGTGAAGATATCTTTAAATTTGCAGCTATGTATCTGATAGCAATAGCTACAGCACTTGCTTTTAACGATGCGAATAAACGAACAGCTTTTCAGGCTACTAGTATTTTCTTGATACTTAATGGTTTTGAACTCAATGCATCATTTGAGATAGAGCCTTTTTGAACAAGTTAATTGCAAGCCAATAAATTCAAAAAGCCCCACCAATCACGGTCGGGGCTTTTATAATGTTGGTTTATATTATCCTTACATAACACTTTTTGCCTGTTGGACAATATCAATCAATGGCTGTGGCCAAACACCGAGGAGTAACACCAGTAATGCGGTAAGCAACACAACAATACCGCCGGAGGTTAACGCCCAGTTTCTTGGCGTGTCGCGATTCAGTGCTTTCGGTGCTGGCAGGTATAAACTCACCATCACACGCAGGTAATAATAAAGGCCAATCGCACTTCCCACTACTACTGCTCCGGTCAGCCACCACAATCTGGCCTCAACACCTGTTGCAATAACATAGAATTTACCAATAAAACCGAATGTTAACGGTATCCCCGCCAGTGACAACATCATGATCGTCATAACAGCCGACAGGATGGGTTTATGCCAGAACAGGCCACGATAGGAGAATAGTGATTCAGCATCAGGGCCTCTGTACGGGCTGGACATCAGGCTGACTACACCAAATGCCCCAATGCTGGCAAGCAGATAGCCGGCCAGGTAAAGACCCGCGGTCTCTTCTGCCAGGGTATGGTCTTTAATGGCGATTAATACCACCAGCAAATAACCTAAATGTGCAATGGATGAGTAACCGAGCAGTCGTTTGATATTGCTCTGTGTCAGTGCCAACAAGTTACCAAACAAGATAGAGGAGATTGCAATCACGGTTAACACCGTGCGCAAGGTTTCGCTATCGGTTACCGGTGCTTCAATAAACAGACGCATGACTACGGCGAAGATAGCGACTTTACTTGCCGTTGCCAGAAAGGTCGATACTGGTGCCGGCGCGCCCTGATAAACGTCAGGTGTCCAAAGCTGGAAAGGAACGAGGGAAAGTTTGAAACCCAGACCCACAATCATCATCCCCAATCCAGCCAGAACCAAAGGTTCATGAAGCTTACTGTCACTCAGGCTTCTGCCCAGTGATGCAAAGGACAGATCACCTGATTCAGCATACAGCAGTGCAATACCGAATAACAGGAATGAGGATGCCGCCGCAGACAGCAGCATATATTTGATACTCGCTTCCAGTGAGCGTTTTTGGCGGAATGCATAACCGATCAAACCAAACAGTGGCAAAGTAATCAGCTCAATACCGATAAACAGTGATGCCATGTGGTTTGCAGAAGCAAGCAGAACGCCTCCGGCAGCCGCAATCAACACCAGCAGATAAAACTCTTCTTTATTATCGGGATAATTTTCCAACCATGAGTAGGCAAATGTCGTCGTTGCAAGGCTCGCAATCAGCACCAGTGCTGTATAGAACATGGCAAAACGATCCACATGGATCAGTGGAGTGACATCCATCGGCTCCTGCAATCCAACAAAATAGAGAGAAAGCAGAGCTAGGTTTAAACCAATCACTGTCAAGGTGACATTGGTGAAATGATCGCGTCGCCATGCAATGGACAGCATCACAACCACCACCGTCAACCCGACGATCAATAGCGGCAACAGTGCGATCAATTGTTCAGAAGTTATTGTCATGGCGAATTACGGCCCTGTAGTTAAAAGTGAAGCTGAATACCAATTCTGGATGTTGCTCATCGCCGCAGCCGAGGTATCAAGGATTGGTTGCGGGTAAACACCAAGAATAACCAACAAGACAACCAGCAACAGCAAAATAGAAATTTCTCGCGCATCCATCCGTGGTAATGGTTCATCTGATTTCGGCGTTCCGTAGTAAGCCTTCTGCATCAGGTATAAGGCGTACACAGAAGCAAAAACTAAACCAAACACGGATACTGTAGTAACTAAAGTAAATTTACTGAAACTGCCAAACAGGATCATGAATTCACCAACAAAGTTACCGGTTCCCGGCATACCCAATGTCGCCACAGCGAAGAACAGAGATATCGCTGGCAACAATTGGATTCTTGCCCACAGGCCACCCATCTGACGCATATCACGGGTATGCAGGCGTTCATACAACTGACCACACAGGATGAATAGCCCTGCGGCTGACAAACCATGTGCAATCATCTGGATCACTGCTCCCTGATAAGCCAATTGGCTCCCGGTATAAATAGCGATCAGAACAAAACCCATGTGTGAAACACTGGTATAAGCAATCAGACGTTTGATATCGGTCTGGCTGAAAGCCATCCATGCTCCGTAGAAAATGCCGATGACCCCCAACCACATAGCGATTGGGGCAAATTCCGCAGAAGCTTGTGGAAACAAAGGCAGACTGAAACGCAGCAGACCATATGCCGCTGTTTTCAGCAAGATCCCCGCGAGGTCAACAGAGCCCGCAGTCGGTGCCTGACTATGGGCATCCGGTAACCATCCGTGCAAAGGCACAACTGGCATTTTCACGGCAAATGCGATGAAGAACCCCAACATCAACAGATATTGGACGGTATGCGACATCGGGGTATCCAGCAGTTTTTCATAGCTGAATGACCATTCTCCGGTTGCATCGTGGTAGATGAAAGCCAGTGCCAGAATCGAAATCAACATCACCAGACCACTGGCCTGAGTATAAATGAAGAATTTCGTCGCGGCCGTAATACGGGTTTTGCCTTGTGAACCTCTGTGACCCCATAGTGCGATCAGGAAGTACATCGGCACCAGCATCACTTCCCAAAAGAAGAAGAACAGGAACAGGTCAATGGCAAGGAATACGCCCATCACACCGCCAAGGATCCACAATAGGTTTAGATGGAAGAAACCCTGATATGGCTGGTTCTCATTCCACGAACAGAGGATTGCCATTAAACCTAACAGTGCAGTCAAAACCACCATCAACAGTGACAGGCCATCCAGAGCCAAATGGATGGAAATGCCAAAACGTGGTATCCACGGCAGCAAGAACTCTGATTGCCATTGTGGAATGCCCTGTGGGTTGGTCAGCGTATAGCCCCCCTGCAACCAGAGGTACAGAGAAAGCAGCAGAGTCAGCCCCATCGCCAGAAACGCTATCCAACGCGGCATACGGGTGCCGAAGCGCTCTGCCTGCCAACACAGCAGGCCCCCGATGAAGGGCAGAAGAATTAGCCAAGGTAGTAGCATGGCGCAATGTGTCCCTTAATTAAATCAAAAGCAGCAGAGCTAAAACCAGCACTGCACCCAACCCCATAGAGGTAGCGTACCAACGGATTTGTCCGTTCTCACTTAAACCAAGCCCTTTATTGCCCCAACGTGACAATACGGCAGGGATATTCATCAATGAGTTCAGAGGATCATTCCGCAACAGTTGTGTAATACCTTTGAATGGTTTTACAAATACCCAGTCATACAGAGCATCAAATCCCCAGGCGTGGAACCACCATGTGGAGAAAAAACGCCCCGGAGCACTGTTTGCTGTCGCATTAACCAAACCACGTTTGCCAAGATACAAGGCTGCGGCCAGCAAAATGCCAAGTACGGCAACCACACCGGAAACAATTTCTAGTGTCATTTTGCTATCATGTCCTGCAATACTGTTTTCCGACGGCAGAACACCCACCAAAGGTGGTACAATCTGCGCCCCCACAAAAGTGGACAGCACTAACAGCACTGACAATGGCAAGGTATGAGTAATTCCTTTCACTGAATGTGCTTTGGTATTTTCTTCTCCATGAAACACAATAAAGATCATGCGGAAGGTATACAGTGAGGTCATTAGTGCACCAATCAGCCCTGCAAGCATCAGATTCATATGACCATTTGCCAGTGCACCCCACAGAATTTCATCTTTACTGTAGAAACCTGCTGTCAGCAAAGGCAGAGCAGATAACGCCGAGCCTCCCACCAGGAAGCAGAGATACACAAATGGAATACGTTTACTCAATCCTCCCATTTTGAAAATATTCTGCTCATGGTGGCAAGCCAGAATCACCGAGCCAGAGGCAAGGAACAACAGTGCCTTAAAGAACGCATGGGTCATCAAATGGAAGATAGCCGCATCCCATGCCTGTACGCCCAATGCCAGAAACATATAACCAATCTGGCTCATAGTGGAATAGGCAAGTACACGTTTGATATCAGTCTGAACCAGTGCTGCAAAGCCTGCCAACAGCAAGGTAACCGCACCAATAATGCCCACCAGATGCAAAATATCAGGCGCCATTAAGAACAGAACATGGCTGCGAGCAATCAGATAGACACCTGCGGTAACCATGGTCGCTGCATGGATCAAAGCAGAAACCGGTGTTGGACCTGCCATCGCATCTGCCAACCATGTTTGCAGCGGTAATTGAGCCGATTTACCTACAGCACCGCCCAGAATCATCAAGGTTGCCCATGTGATTGCAGTAGAACCCGCTTCGATATATTGAGGTGCCAGTACCGCCAGTTCGCGGAAACTCAACGTACCAAGCTGGTCGTAGAGAATAAACATACCAATAGCAAGGAAAACGTCACCTACTCGTGTCACGATAAAGGCTTTCATCGCCGCAGCGCCATTGGCAGGTGTTTTATAGTAAAAACCGATCAACAGGTAACTGCACAACCCCACGCCTTCCCAACCGAGATACATCAGCAGCATATTATCAGCCAGAACCAAGACCACCATACTGGCGATAAACAGGTTGGTATAGGCGAAGAAACGAGAGTAACCTTCTTCACCACGCATATACCATGAAGCATAAATGTGGATCAGGAAACCAACACCGGTTACGACACTCAACATGGTTAATGATAGTCCATCCAATACCAGATTAACTGGAATACTGAAACTATCTGCACTCATCCAGTTCCATAATGTCTGGCTGTAAACAAACCCACCTGTTTCATTGTGAGCCATGCTGTTCTGGGAGAGAAAGTCCACTCCGACCCAAAGAGTGACCAGTGCTGCCAACCCAACAGAACCAATGCCAATAGACGCGGACAGATTTTCAGACCAGCGGCCACGGGAGAATGCCAACAGCAAAAATCCCAACAGTGGCAATAGAATTGTTAAATAGAGTAAGTTCATCCGCGCATCTCACTGACTATATCAATATTCAGGTTCTGGCGACGACGGTACAACTGTAGTAACAGTGCCAGACCGATACTCGCCTCGGCTGCTGCCAACGTAATGGCCAGAATGTACATCACCTGACCATCAGGCTGGAGCCAGTAGCTACCAGCAACGACAAATGCCAGCGCTGAAGCATTGATCATGATTTCCAGACCTATCAACATAAATAACAGATTGCGGCGGATAATCAGGCAAGTGAAGCCCAATGCAAATAGAATAGCCGCCAGAATCAGACCATGTTCTAAAGGTATCATTGTTAGTCCTCCACACGATTGCTGATCACTTCACCCTGACGGCTTTCACGACCAACGTGATACGCCACCACAAGCCCAGCCAGTAATAGCAAAGATGCCAGTTCTACTGCCAGTACATAAGGCCCAAACAAGCTGATGCCCACTTCCTTGGCACTGACTACTTCACCACTAATTTCAGCCTCTGGCAGACTGTTAATGGCAAAGATCAAGACAATCAGTAAGATGGTTGAAAGAATAGCCGGGCCAATCCAGGCTCTCGGTTTCAACCATCCCCTTTCTTGTTCAACAACAGATTTACCAAGATTCAGCATCATCACGACAAAGACGAACAACACCATGATCGCCCCCGCATAAACGATGATTTCCAATGCACCAGCAAAGTAAGCCCCCAGTGAAAAGAACACAACTGAAAGTGCCAGCAGGGAGATAACCAGATACAGCAACGCATGTACTGGATTGGTATGCGTTATTACCCTGAGTGTTGCGAGGATGGCAACCAGCCCTGCGATATAAAATGTGAATTCCATGAATATCGTTCCTTATGGCAACAGGCTTTTAACGTCGATAGGTTTGGCTTCATTGTCGGCTTCACCTTTATCTTTGCCATCAATCGCCATACCTGTCTTACGGTAAAAGTTATAATCAGGGTATTTACCCGGCCCGGAAATCATCAGATCTTCTTTTTCATACACCAGATCCTGACGTTTAAATTCACCCAACTCAAAATCTGGTGTCAATTGGATAGCGGTAGTCGGACAGGCTTCTTCACACAATCCGCAGAAGATACAACGCGAGAAATTGACACGGAAAAACTCAGGATACCAACGGCCATCTTTATGTTCGGCTTTTTGCAGGGAGATACACCCCACTGGACACACTGCTGCACACAGGTTACAGGCAACACAACGCTCTTCACCGTCAGGATCACGCGTCAGAACGATGCGCCCACGGTAACGGGGTGGCACATAAACCGGTTCTTCCGGATACATTTTTGTTTCGCGTTTATGGAAGGCATGAAGCCCTATCATCCAAATACTGCGTACCTGGGTGGCAAAACCAACCAATAACTCTTTTAATGTCATGGTTCAATCACCCCTTTATTGAGCGTTGTATAAAATCACTGCGGCAGTCGCCAGCAGGTTGAGTAAAGTTAACGGCAGACAGATTTTCCAGCCAAATGACACCACCTGGTCATAACGCGGACGCGGTAACGCAGCACGGATCAGGATGAACATCATCATGAAGAATGCTGTTTTCAACGCAAACCAGACGAATGGAGGCAGGAAAGGCCCATGCCAGCCACCAAAGAACATTGTGACGATTAAAGCGGATACCGTCACAATACCGATATATTCCCCGACAAAGAACATACCGAACTTCATGCCGGAATATTCAATATGATAACCATCGGCCAGCTCTTGCTCTGCTTCCGGTTGGTCAAAGGGATGACGGTGACATACCGCAACACCAGCGATGGCAAAGGTCAAGAAACCAAAGAACTGGGGAATGATATTCCACAAATGTTGCTGTGAATTAACAATGTCCACCATGTTGAAAGAGCCAGCCTGTGCCACTACCCCCATCATGGATAGCCCGATGAACACCTCATAACTCAGTGTCTGTGCTGACGCACGCATGGCTCCCAACAAGGAATATTTGTTGTTACTTGACCAGCCAGCAAATAACACGGCGTAAACAGCCAGACCCGCCATCATCATGAAAAACAGGATACCAATGTTCAGATCTGCTGCCATCCACGTTGGACTTACCGGAACAATAGCAAAGGCCAGTAACAGGGAACAAAACCCGATGACAGGCGCCAAAGTAAAGATCATCCGATCAGAGAAACGTGGCACCCAGTCCTCTTTGAAAAACATTTTGATCATGTCAGCAACAAGCTGTAATGACCCGCCCCACCCTACGCGGTTTGGCCCATAGCGATTCTGGAACAGCCCAAGCAAACGACGTTCACCAAAACTCATAAACGCACCACAGGCAACCACAACCAGCAAAATGACAACCGCTTTCAAAACAGAAATCAAAATCACAATTAATTCGGGAGTAATCCAATTCATTATGCAACCTCCCGTAAGTTATTAGCTGATTTACCTGCCAGAACGGGGGGAATGCCCGGCATTCCCAACGGCAGGCCAATCTGCCCCTGAGCAAGATTGCCGCTTAAACGCACAGCTAAGCGTAATTGCTGCCCTGCACAATCAAATGCCATCATGGAACCTTCCTTCACATTCAGCTTTTCAGCATCCTGACGATTCATCATCACATATGGCTCAGGCATACGTTCCTGAATGACATCTGCACGCTGCGACAATTCCTCACTACCGAACAGGTGGAAATAAGGTGCGATGTACCATTCATTCTTCTGCGCAGTAAAAGTGGCCGGAATACTGTCAAAGTAATTCAACCCTCCATCGACTGTCTCAATCAAACGTACTCCAGGATCACCGAAACGCAGTTTACCACCCACTTCTGCCTGGAATTTGTTCCATGCTTGTGGTGAATTCCAACCCGGTGCCCATGCAAATGGAATGTGCTGACGTTCAGCAAACGGGTTGTTGTTACCTTCCATTGAGAAAGCAAATGCGGTGTCGATATCCTGTGGCTGACGCTGTTCATGAACACTGATATTGGCGAGCATCGCAGTACGACCGCTGTAACGATGAGGTGAACGGGCCAGTTTCTGACCACGGATACGGAATGTGGCATCCGGTGCTGCATTAACGATGCCTTTGAATTGCGGCATCTCTTTGACACACGCTTCAATCACATGGTCAAGTTGAGTCCAGTCCGTCTGGCGTTGTGTGTAGGTTGTATACAAAGAGTGCATCCAGCGCCAGCTTTCCAGCATGACAACAGATTTGTCATAGAATGCAGGCTCATACACCTGGAAGTAACGCTGAGCACGACCTTCCTGATTAACCAGAGTGCCGTCACTTTCAGCAAAACTGGAAGCTGACAGGATCAAGTGTGCCTTATCCATGATGGCAGTGCGTTGATGATCAACAACAATCAGGTTTTTCAGGCTATCCAGTGCATTATCAACTTTATCGGCCGGAGCATGACGGTAGAGATCATTTTCCATCACGATAGCAGTATCTGAGTCTCCTTTGGCAATGCGCTGTAAGGCTACATCCAGCGATTGTGCTTCCATCATCGCCAAACCAAGACTATTCGCATATGCTGCAACATAAGAAAGACCGACATTAGCACCATTATCTTTCAGCGCCCATGCAATATTAGCGGCCGCCTGAATCAGGGTATCACTGCCGACATTACTGCCACTGATAATCAATGGTTTTTTCGCTTCACGCAGGGCTTGAGCAACGAGTTCTACTTTTACTTTTAGCTCATCCGGCAAGTCATTGACGGCAGGCGCTATCTTGTTCAGGGCATGTGCCACAGCAAAGCCGAAGCGAGCCTGATCATCAACCGGCGCGTGGTAATTCCATGCCGCGACATCATCCAGTCGGGTACTATCGACGCTGGTTAAGAACAGAGGATATTTGGCATGTTGGCCGATATTCATTACAGCCGCAATCTGCCAGTCTGCCACTTTCTGGGCTGCCGCCATCTCACGCGCTTTGCCCTTGACTGCCTGGCGAACTGACAATGCCATACGGGCTGCGGTTTGGGTCAAATCTTCACCCAGAACTAACACTGCGTCATAATCTTCAATTTCACGCAGAGACGGCGTATAAACACCACCTTGTTGCAGAATTTCCAGCATCATATCAAGACGATACTGCTCTTCCGCTGAAATGCCACTGTAAAAATTCTCTGCACCGACCAATTCACGCAGCGCAAAATTACTTTCAATACTGGCACGTGGTGAACCAATGCCAATAGCATTTTTCGCCTGACGCAGAATATCCGCCCCACCCTGCATAACCTGCTCAGCATTCAGCGAAATCCATTGATCGCCGCGAAGCTGTTGTGGTTGGCGAGGACGATCTTTACGGTTGACATACCCATAACCAAAGCGACCGCGGTCACACATGAAATAGTGGTTAACCGTACCATTATAGCGATTCTCGATCCGGCGCAATTCTCCGTAACGCTCCCCCGGACTGGTGTTACAACCGATACTGCATTGTTGGCAGATGCTCGGTGCAAACTGCATATCCCATTTGCGGTTATAACGCTCTGAGTGCGTTTTATCAGTGAAAACACCTGTCGGGCAGATTTCAACCAGATTACCGGAAAATTCACTTTCCAGCGTGCCATCTTCAGGACGACCAAAATAGACGTTGTCATGAGCACCATAAACGCCCAAATCCGTTCCATCCGCATAATCTTTGTAGTAGCGGACACAGCGGTAACAAGCGATACAACGGTTCATTTCATGAGCAATGAATGGCCCCAGTTCCTGATTTCTGTGAGTGCGTTTGGTAAAACGATACTTACGGAACGAGTGCCCGGTCATCACGGTCATATCCTGCAAATGGCAGTTTCCGCCTTCTTCACAGACAGGACAGTCATGGGGATGGTTAGTCATCAACCATTCCACGACACTTGCGCGGAACTGTTTTGCTTCTTCATCATCAATGGAGATATATGTGCCATCTGAAGCCGGTGTCATACAAGACATTACCAGACGACCACGTGTATCTTCCGCGTTCTGATATTGCTTAACCGCACACTGGCGGCAAGCGCCAACGCTTCCTAGCGCTGGATGCCAGCAAAAATAAGGTATATCAAGCCCCAATGAGAGGCAGGCTTGTAACAGGTTATCAGCCCCGTTTACATCATAATCTTTGCCGTCTACATGTATCGTAGCCATAGTCAGCATGCTTCCCAATGGCCTGCCGTGGCAGGCGTTAATCAAAAATTCTGCTTTAACAAACCGTTCTTACGCGCCATTCTTACAGGTTATTCCTGCAAACCCACCTTACCAACGTTGCTTGAGCAGGTTCGGCTGAATACCCGCAATCAGACTGGTATTTCCGTAATCTTTGGTGACAATCCCCGCTTCAAATTCTTCGCGGAAGTATTTGATCGCACTCTGTAAAGGTTCTACAGCACCAGGGGCATGAGCACAGAAAGTTTTACCAGGGCCGAGAAAACGACAGAGTTGTTCTAAAGTTTCGATATCACCAGGCTGCCCTTTCCTCTCTTCAATGGCGCGGAGAATTTTCACACTCCAGGGCAGACCATCACGGCATGGTGTACACCAGCCACAGGATTCACGGGCGAAGAACTCTTCAAGGTTACGGGTCAGGGAAACCATATTAATTTCATGGTCAACTGCCATTGCAAGAGCCGTTCCCAAACGACTGCCCGCTTTGGCGATATTTTCGAAATCCATCGGCAAGTCAAGGTGATCTGCTGTCAGGAAATCGGTTCCCGCCCCACCTGGCTGCCAAGCCTTGAATTTCAGCCCATCACGCATACCTCCGGCATAATCTTCAAGAATTTCACGGGCCGTAGTGCCAAAAGGCAGTTCCCAAAGGCCCGGATTTTTGACCCGGCCAGAGAACCCCATCAGTTTGGTGCCGGCATCTTTACTTTTGCCTTCACTTAAACCGATGTACCACTCTTTACCATATTCGAGGATAGCCGGAACGTTACACAGGGTTTCAACGTTATTGACACAAGTTGGTTTGCCCCAGACACCCGCGGTTGCCGGGAATGGAGGTTTAGAACGAGGGTTCGCACGACGCCCTTCAAGGGAGTTAATCAGTGCAGTTTCTTCACCACAGATATAACGTCCCGCGCCGGTATGAACAAACAACTCAAAATCAAAACCACTGCCCAGAATATTTTTGCCAAGCAACCCCACCGCTTTCGCTTCTTCAATGGCTTTACGCAGGTGAACCGCAGATTCAACATATTCACCACGCAGGAAAATATAGCCACGGTATGCTTTCAGAGCAAAAGCACTGATCAGCATTCCTTCCACCAGCAAGTGCGGTAGTTGCTCCATCAACAAGCGGTCTTTATACGTGCCGGGTTCCATTTCGTCAGCATTACACAACAGGTAGCGGATATTCATGCTTTCATCTTTTGGCATCAGGCTCCACTTCAACCCTGTAGAGAAACCTGCGCCACCGCGCCCCTTCAAACCGGCATCTTTTACTAATGTGGTAACTTCATCAGGAGCCATACCTTTCAGTGCTCTTTCGGCTCCTTTATAACCATTCTTGCTACGGTATTCATCCAGCCAGACAGGTTGTTGGTCATCACGCAACCGCCATGTCAGGGGATGAGTTTCCGCCGTGCGGATAATTTCTTTCACTCCTGAATGCGTTGTCATTGATACTGCTCCAGCAATTTTTCAATTTCTTCGGGTTTCACATAACTGTGAGTATCTTCATCAATCATCATGGTTGGCCCTTTATCACAGTTACCCAGACAGCAGGTTGGCAATAATGTGAAACGCCCATCTGCAGTGGTTTGACCCGGACGAATGTTCAGGTGTTTTTCTATTGCCGCCTGAACCCCCTGATAGCCGGTGATGTGACAAACAACACTGTCACAATAACGAATAATGTGACGCCCTACTGGCTGACGGTAAATCTGGCTGTAAAATGTCGCCACACCTTCCACATCACTGGCAGGAATACCTAAAACCTCAGCAATGGCTGAGATCGCACCATCCGGTACCCAACCACGCTGTTTTTGCACAATTTTCAGTGCCTCAATTGACGCTGCACGCGGATCTTCGTAGTGGTGTTTTTCCTGCTCAATGGCATCACGTTCTCCGGCACTCAGTACAAACTTATTCGATGTCTGAGCGTCCGTTACGTTAACCACATCAAGGCGTGCTTGCTTGTTTGCGTTAAATTCACTTTGCATCGTTAGCGATCCACATCAGACATAACAAAATCGATACTACCCAGATAAACGATCAGATCAGAAACCAGACTACCGCGGATCACCGATGGGATCTGCTGTAGATGAGCAAAACTCGGTGTGCGGATACGGGTGCGGTAACTCATAGTGCTACCATCACTGGTCAGGTAATAACTGTTGATCCCTTTAGTCGCTTCGATCATCTGGAATGATTCATTAGCAGGCATGACGGGCCCCCATGACACCTGAAGGAAGTGGTTAATCATGGTTTCGATATGTTGCAGGGTACGCTCTCTGGGAGGGGGAGTGGTCAGTGGATGATCAGCCTTGAATGGCCCTTCCGGCATATGCTTGAGACACTGTTCAAGGATGCGCATACTCTGACGGATTTCTTCCACTTTCAGCATCACACGGTCATAACAGTCGCCGTTATAGCCAGTCGGTACTTCAAAATCGAAGTTTTCGTAACCGGAATAAGGACGCCATTTACGTACATCGAAACCAATGCCTGTTGCGCGCAAACCTGCGCCTGTTACGCCCCAATCCAGTGCCTGTTTAGCATTGTAAGCTGCCACTCCGACAGAACGTCCTTTCAGGACACTATTTTTCAATGCCGCTTTGACATAGGAATTCAAACGCTTCGGTAGCCAGTCCAGTAACTCACGCAGAAGTTTATCCCAACCTCGCGGCAGGTCATGGGCAACACCACCGATACGGAACCAGGCCGGATGCATACGAAAACCAGTAATGGCTTCAACAACATCGTAAACTTTCTGGCGGTCAGTAAAGGCGAAGAACACGGGTGTCATTGCCCCAACGTCCTGAATAAAGGTACTGATGTAGAGCAAGTGGCTATTGATGCGAAACAGTTCAGACAACATGACGCGGATAGCTTTCACGCGTTCAGGCACCTCAATGCCAGCCAGTTTCTCAACGGCAAGCACATAAGGCATTTCGTTGACACATCCTCCCAGATATTCGATCCGGTCGGTATAAGGGATATAACTGTGCCATGACTGGCGTTCTCCCATTTTTTCCGCACCGCGGTGGTGATAACCAATATCGGGAACACAATCAACAATCTCTTCACCATCAAGCTGAAGAATAATGCGGAATGCACCGTGAGCCGAGGGGTGATTTGGCCCAAGGTTAAGAAACATAAAGTCTTCATTTTCAGTGCCGCGTTTCATCCCCCACTCTTCTGGTTTGAAAGTCAGCGCTTCCATTTCCAGATCTTCTTTCTGCTTGGTCAACATGAAAGGATCAAATTCTGTGGCACGCGCAGAATATTCTTTACGCAACGGATGGCCTTCCCAAGTTGGTGGCATCAGGATACGACGTAAATTAGGATGGCCATTGAATGTAATGCCAAACATTTCCCACGTTTCACGTTCATACCAATTGGCATTCGGAAAAATTGATGTGATGGTCGGAATATTCAGATCTTTTTCATTGAGCGCAACTTTCAGCATGATGTCACGATTACGCTCAATGGAAATCAAGTGATAAAATACCGAAAAGTCCGCCGCTGGCAGGCCTTGTCGGTGAGAACGCTGACGCTCATCAATACCATGCAAGTCAAACAGCATGACATAAGGTTTGGGTAACTTCTTCAGGAACGTGATTACTTCCAGCAATTGTTCCCGCTTTACCCAGACAACCGGTAGACCGGTTCGGGTAGGTTGGACGGTAAACGCATCGGGGCCAAATTGGCGATTAAGCTCGCTTACGACCGGATCATCCGTGTGATCCCTTGTTTCCCAAGCAGGCCGTACGCTTTCTTGCGCTATCTGATCTGTCATCATTCTTCACCACAACGCTTGATCAGGTTTAATGTGATCGCAACACATTTTTGAGTTACGACATTGCTCTGGTTATTCTTAATGGCTAAAAGCCTTAAATTTCATCTGGGGTACGCAGGTTTGTCACTGCAATACGTTCACCACGCTTCCGTTCTCTTTCTGATTGCATATTTGCGCGGTAAACCCCCTGATCACCAACAACCCATGACAATGGGCGACGTTCTTTGCCAATAGATTCCTGCAATAACAGTAGTGCCTGCATATAAGCTTCAGGGCGGGGTGGACAGCCCGGAATGTAGACATCAACAGGAATAAACTTATCAACTCCCTGAACAACAGAGTAAATATCATACATACCACCTGAGTTTGCACAGGCTCCCATCGAAATGACCCACTTCGGTTCCAGCATTTGGTCATATAAACGCTGGATCACAGGGGCCATCTTGACGAAACAAGTGCCTGATATCACCATGAAATCAGCCTGACGGGGAGATGCTCGCAGTACTTCTGCACCGAAACGGGCTACGTCATGAACGGCGGTAAAAGACGTCACCATTTCTACGTAACAACAGGAAAGGCCAAAGTTATAAGGCCATAAGGAATTCTTCCTTCCCCAATTCACCATGTCATGCAAAGCATGTTCTAATTTACCCATATAGACACTACGGTGGACGTGCTGCTCAAGGGGATCGCTGACAAGCTCCTGTTTTTGCAGGGGATAACGGTCATTCTCACCGTTCGGATCTATGCGGGTGAGCGTATAATCCATCTTTATGCCTCGCTATTACTGCATGTGACTGTTGTTGGTATTAACATTAGCGGTATGAACATCAACACTAGGTTTACTGACCTGACGCCTTGAACGTGCGGGTGTCCAATTCAATGCCCCGATACGTGCCAGATAAACCAAGCCTGCCAATAACACCAAAATGAAAATGCTTGCTTCGGCAAAGCCTAACCAGCCACTCTCTTTGATAGAGACTGACCATGCATATAAGTAAAGGGCTTCAACGTCGAAGATAACAAAGAACATGGCAACCAGATAAAACTTTGCCGACAGACGGAGACGGGCACTGCCGACAGAATCGATACCCGATTCATAAGGTATATGTTTTGCTCTGGCTTTCGCTCTGCCCCCAAGAAAGTACGCACCCAGTAACATGAGTGCACACAAACCAAGAGCACCTATCAGGAAAATCGCAAACGCCCAGTGGTGGGCCAAAACTCCAGTAGATGTAGACATACTCGTTGCTTACTCATCAAAAGTGGTGTCAAGGGTCTGCTCTTTTTACCTTACCGGCAGTATTGCACCACATCGATTCATGGGAAGGGATAACAACCAAATCTGAAACAGTGCTAATCAATTTTTTTGATGGCATGGATCGTCTTGGTTTTTATTCCTCTCAACACTTTTATCTGTCATGACAAAAGTGCCTGCTTATTTATTTACAAAGCACAAACCTTTGATTAACAGATTGTGCTTGCATACCGCTAAAACGTGTCAGTAGAACAAAAAAATATCAACACATTATAACTAGTTTAACCGATAACTCGACTTTACTACACTATTATCTCAGGAAAAACCTGTCTTTCCACTGTATCGGTTGGGATATTTTTATGATCAAGTGCACAGTTTCATTGAAAAACATTAAACAACGGAACGCATTTTATTCAACTCTTAATAAATTGTTTCAAAAAGAAACGATTGAAGTTCAATAACACAACTATTTCTGAAAATAGATTTATATTATCAATTTAAAAAACGAAAGTTGTTAACAAAACAACATTGTTTTAACTAAAATTCGAAAGGGATAAGAAAATTAATAGAGGATATTTCTGGTGGTAAATATCAGAAATAGGAATGAAAACGTGAAAGGATTATTAATAACAACTTAGAAACAGGCTAATATTTCCACAAATAAAATGGAAATATTAGCCTATAAAACACACGTAATATTTACTCGTTTATATTTTCTACCGAAGACTCTTCAGTAGATTCAACAGACTCATCTATATCATCTGTTTCATCGGAATCAATTGATGTCACGGTATAAGGTGTTTTCTTATTTTGTATAGCATCAAAAACAGTCAGGACAGATTCATTTTGTTCGTTACTGTTGCGATACAAAAAGAATTGTATTTCAGGTAAACGTGGTAGCCCTTCACTTTCTCCCAAAATTCTTAAATCTGCGTTCTGCATTTCCAAAGGACGAGCAGTAATGCCAACCTCTGCATTGACGGCAGAACGAACAGCAGATAAAGAAGCGGCTTCATAGGCAATACGCCATGGAATGCCACTCATATCTAGTGTTTCAAGAGCAATCTGACGGAATGTGTTGGTTTCGTCCATTACGACTAAAGGGACAGGCTCATTCATCTGTAACTGGAAATCTGGTGCACAATGCCACAGTACAGGCGAAGAACGTAATACGGTGCTAGGATGATGGTTAATTTTTGCTGTGGTTAATGCTAAATCAATTTCATGGTTATCCAGCATACTCTCAATAAACTGACTACGTTTAATACGCACATCAACAGCTATACGCGGATAGACAGAAGCAATGCGGTTCAACAGGAAAGGCAGGAGAGTATCAACTGTGTCATCAGACGCTCCTATCCTGAGCTCACCGTCTGCATCATTGTATGTTAATGATGCGGTAGCATCGTCATTAGCACGCAGGATTTGGCGCGCATAACCAAGAAGTTGAAGCCCGTGCTCAGTAAGAAGCTTATTACGACCGTGGCGAGCAAATAATTCTCTCCCCACAAGGTGCTCCAAACGTTGCATTTGCTGACTGACAGCCGACTGCGTTCTACAAACTGCTGCTGCTGCTGCTGCAAAAGTATTTAAGTCAGCAACGGCAACGAAAGTTCTTAGCAGATCGAGATCGAGGTTTATTATCTGACGATTTGCATTTATCATTGTTTATTCATCACTTTTTTTTGATTTTAATTACTAACTAACCTGGTGTTTTTACTTCAGCAGTATCAAATAAAATAATACCGATTCTGACATTACTCTACTCTATTAAAGAGGGCAAAGGTTTACTGCATTTTTTTACTATTTATATCTTCATGGGTTTTATTTTCTCCTTTCTTAACAAAATTTATGCAATCTCTAAATTAATACACAAACAAAAACCTATTTACCTCACATAACCATCAATTTCCAGTACAAATAGTCTTTTTCTGACTTGCCTCAAAGAATAACATAACTTCAATTCGGAAAACTTAACCAAACCAAGCAATATTAGTATTTTTAATGAATTAATATTTTTATCGAAAAGTCATGAAAATGTTACGGGTAAAAATTCAAAAACATTGCCAAAGTATCTATGATAAAACCCTTAATTAATTTTATGTCGGCAAAGATAAATTATAAGAATACATTATACAAATTATCTTACTTTTATTGACAATTCAGCTTGCATTTTTGTTTTTAGGTTAAAAAATCAGTACCAAATACTCTATCATCTCAATCAGCCAACTAAAAACACCCAATTATCCAGAGTTAAACTCTGACATAACAAAAACAACAAAAACCATAATCTAATTAAACTGATGTTTTTAGATAGCAGACTTATGCATTAGACTTTAAAACAACCATTTTCACCAAAGATATCAGAGGCTCTTCAAAAGATTGACAGAGAGGAGTACATTGAACATCACATTTTGTAGGCCGGATAAGATCCACTTTTTGCCCAGAGAAAGGTTAAGGCACCGTATGTTTTCCATTAATAAATCCAGCAAATTAGATAATGTCTGCTATGACATCCGAGGTAATACACTTAAAGAAGCCAAACGGCTTGAAGAGGAAGGGAATAAGGTACTGAAATTAAATATTGGTAATCCGGCACCATTTGGTTTCGAAGCACCTGATGAAATTTTAGTTGATGTTATCCGCAACCTGCCAACAGCCCAGGGCTATTCTGACTCAAAAGGTCTGTACTCTGCGCGTAAAGCAATCATGCAACACTATCAAGCCCGAAACATGCTGGACGTTACCGTTGAAGATATCTTTATTGGTAATGGTGTTTCTGAACTTATTGTTCAGTCTATGCAGGCCTTGCTCAATACCGGCGATGAAATGCTGGTTCCGGCCCCTGATTATCCGCTCTGGACAGCCGCCGTTTCTCTCTCCAGCGGCAAATCTGTCCACTATTTATGTGATGAACAACAAGGCTGGTTCCCTGATTTAGATGATATCCGCCGTAAAATCACACCGCGTACCCGCGGTATTGTCATTATTAATCCGAACAACCCGACAGGGGCGGTATACAGTAAAGAAATCCTGCTGGAAATTGTGGAAATTGCCCGCCAGCATAATCTGATTATTTTCGCTGACGAAATTTACGACAAGATCCTATACGATGATGCTCAACATCATTCCATTGCCGCCCTGGCGCCAGATCTTTTTACCGTCACCTTTAACGGCCTGTCAAAAACCTATCGTGTTGCGGGATTCCGTCAGGGTTGGATGGTACTGAATGGCCCGAAAAAACAGGCAAAAGGTTATATTGAAGGGTTGGAAATGTTGGCATCTATGCGCCTTTGCGCCAACGTTCCGATGCAACATTCAATTCAAACTGCATTAGGTGGTTATCAAAGCATCAGTGAGTTCATTTTTCCGGGAGGACGTCTCTATGAACAGCGCAATCATGCCTGGGAACTGATTAACCAGATCCCCGGAGTTTCCTGTGTGAAACCCATGGGTGCTTTATATATGTTCCCTAAAATTGATACCAAGCGTTTCAATATTTATGATGACCAGAAAATGGTCTTGGATCTTTTACTACAAGAAAAAGTGTTACTGGTTCAGGGAACTGCATTTAACTGGCCAGAACCAGATCATTTCCGCATTGTTACCCTGCCACATATCGCAGATTTGCAAATGGCTATTGATAAATTTGCCCGTTTCATCGGTAAATATCATCAATAAACATTAAAAAAATGACTAATCCCATGGATTTCAAGTTGCAGCTTTGTTAGCTGCAACTTGAAGCATAAAATGTATGATGCTGTTTTTTTCACCCGCAAATGGTTTACTTCCCTCCAGCCAACATCCACAATCATAATCATGTTGTTCCATAGCAAGAGAAAATTATGAGTCACTTTTTCGCCCAATTATCGCGCCTGAAATTGATTAATCGTTGGCCTCTTATGCGAAACGTACGCACGGAAAATGTTTCAGAACACAGTTTACAGGTCGCATTTGTCGCACATGCACTCGCGATAATAAAAAACCGTAAATTTGGTGGTAATATTAATGCTGAACGGATCGCAATATTAGCAATGTATCATGATGCCAGTGAGGTTATTACTGGTGATTTACCAACGCCAATAAAATACTACAATCCTCAAATTGCTCATGAATATAAAAAAATAGAAAAGATCGCCCAACATAAATTATTAGATATGTTACCAATTGAATTACAAAATGATTTTCGCCCTATTTTAGAAGATCAATATCACACTGAAGAAGAAACTAATATTATTAAACAAGCCGATGCGTTATGTGCTTATTTAAAATGTTTGGAAGAATTATCGGCTGGAAATTCTGAATTCAATCAAGCAAAAATCAGGTTAGAGAAAACATTAAAAAAACGTCATAGTCAGGAAATGGATTATTTCATAACCGTATTTGTTCCAAGTTTTAACCTTTCTCTTGATGAAATCAGCCTGTAAAAACGACCGGGCAGCTTCACGAAAACGTGAAGTTGCCCGATACTGCATCAAAACGGAAAAAGAACGGGAATGATTGCCACACTGATCCCCAATACAATGAGTGTAAAAGGTACTCCCAACTTCAAGAAATCAGCAAAGCGGTATCCTCCCGGCCCTAATATCAATGTATTGACGGGAGAAGAAACCGGAGTCATGAACGCCGCTGAAGCCGCTACTCCAATTATCATTGCAAAAGGCAAAGGAGAGACCGACATCTCTTTCGCGGCAGCAATAGCAATAGGTGCCATCAGCACGGCTGTTGCGGTATTGGAAATAAATAATCCAATAATGGCACAAAGCACAAACAGGCATATCAACATGGCTCGTGGCCCCATATTACCGGCAATATCCATTAATCCACTGACAATTAAATCAATCCCACCGGTTTTTTGTAATGCCAATGCAAATGGCATCATACCAACAATCAGAATCAGACTTGGCCAATGGATGGCACGATAAGCACTTTCCATATCAATGCAACGAAATTTTCCCATTAACAGGCAGGCAATCAAAGCGGCAATAAAATTGGGAATTTCATTGGTCAACATCATTGCCACCATTAAAACAAGGCAAAACAGAGCATGAGGTGCCTGAGATGCTGCCGATGCAGCGCTTTCCACTTCAACGGGCAAATTCAGCATGATAAAATCAGGCGCTTTGGTTTTCAACTCCCGCACTAACTTCCAGTCACCGATGACTAGCAACGTATCTCCAAGCAGCAGTGGCTCATCAACCAACTTACCGACCAATGCCTTACCACTGCGTCGGATGCCTACTACGTTAAGCCCGTAGCGCGTACGGAATTTCATACTACGCAATGATTGTCCCAACAAATCTGATTCAGGGATCACAGATATTTCTGCCATGCCGACATCGCGGGATTGATCAGAGAAATATTCCCCGCGCAATATCATAGGTTCTAACAGTTGTTCGCTACAAAATTGCCGCAAATCCACATCACTATCAGACATATCCACCAGCAGAACATCCTGTTGCCGTAATTCCGTTTCGCCGGTTGCAGCAACCATCACCCGACGGAATTTCCGCCAACGCTCAATGCCGATAACATTCGCCCCATAACGCGCACGCAATCCCAACTCATCCAGTGAATGGCCAATCAATGGCGAATGTTGCCGGATAGCAAGACGACGGGCACGCCCGGATAATTTGTAGTCACGAATGAGATCACGAAATGAACGATGGTAATGCTCATCCGTTTTCTGGGGCGTTTTGCTTCCTAGCCAACGGCGGACAATCAGCATATAAACGATCCCTGCCAACAAAACTAAAATACCGATGGGTGTAATAGAGAAAAAACCAAAGCTGTGTAACCCTTCGCGTACTAACTCACTATTCACCACCATATTGGGAGGCGTCGCAACCAGTGTCATCATGCCACTGATCAGGCCAGCAAACCCTAATGGCATCATTAACCGCCCCGGTGAAGTCTGCATTCTGGCCGCGACACTTAAAACGACAGGAATGAAAATAGCAACAACACCAGTGGAGCTCATAAAAGCCCCTAGTCCTGCAACTGACAACATCAATAAAGCCAGCATTCTGGTTTCGCTATTACCTGCAACCCGAACTAGCCAATCTCCCATCTGATAAGCAACACCTGTTCTTACCAGCCCTTCGCCGATAACAAACAGCGCTGCAATTAACAAGACATTGGGATCGCTGAAACCAATTGTAGCTTCATTTAAGGAGAGCGTACCACTCAGGACAAAAGCAATAATCACCAGTAAAGCCACTACATCCATTCTGACTTTATTGGTCGTGAAAAGAACAATGGCTATCAATAACAGGGTCAATACCCACAACAATTCGCTATTCAATACGGCCTCTATCAGCAAAGCCGACCTGCCAACAGGCAGGCCGGATATTATCAACAAAAACCTATTACCATAGGGTATGAATAGAGTCAGTAGACCAGTTTTGTCAGAAAAAATCCTCGGTGTGGATCAACAAACTTCCTGATTCATAGCATAAATTGTTACATAACCACCAGATTTAACAATTTCGATATCTTCCAGATTCGTGATAGTCATATGAATCTCATCTCTGCGTGGAATATCCGGTGAGTCATGAACGACAACAACCTGACAGCCTGCATCCAACCCGGCATGAACTCCCGCCGCTGCATCTTCAAAAACCACACACTCTTCCGGCAACAATCCCAATTTGTGCGCCCCCAACAAATAAGGTTCGGGATTTGGTTTGCCGATCTTGACGGATTCAGCCGTTACCCAATGAGCCGGTTCTGGTAACTCCGCCACTTTATGGCGGGCAGACGCAAGAGGAACAGTCCCCGATGTCACAATTGCCCACGGAATATCCAGCGCATTCAGTTTATCAATCAAAGCAATGGCACCGGGTAAAGCGGCAATACCTTCCGTATCTTCCGTTTCGAGTTTTTCAATCCACCTGAACGTACTGTCAATCTCTTCTTCCGTAGCATCAGGCATAAAATGGCGTAATGATAATATCGCCGGAGTACCATGAACATAGTTCAGGACTTCATCACGGTCGATACCCATCTTATCAGCGAACTTAATCCACGCTCGCTCAACCGCAGGCAATGAATCAATCAGCGTGCCATCCAAATCAAATAAAAAACCTCTACATTTCAGTACCAAAGCCCAACTCCTTCAAATGCAGTCATCTGTTAATCATCTGGTATATTTCAACAATATTCAGGTGATATACGCATTAAACTTCAAGTTGCAATTTACAACACTATATGAAACCTGATTTCTCCCCGCTTCGCGGGGAGAAATCACACGCATCTTGAAGTTAGATTGGTATAGTAAGCAAAAGCAAAAAACCTGAATGAAAATCTACATAGGCAAGATAGCGAAAAAATTCTGGATGGGGAATTTATTAGTCAACTGATTCAAAAACCGTCAGGCCAGAATGGCCTCTGACGGTTTAAATATCATCAAGGAAAGAGTTATCCAACTGTTTGAACGCCCGTTTCAGCAATTCAGCCAGTGATAAGTAAGTCGGCGTGCTTTCTACTGGCATCATTGCGATCCCGGCTTCAGCAAATTTCTCACGAATTTCGTAAAACCATTTCAGCAAACTTTCAGGCAAAGGCGTTGCTGCCCGTTTTCCTAGCCACCATAACCCTTGTAATGGCAGGCTACAGGCAAACAGTGCTGTCGCAACAGATGGCCCTAACTGCCCACCCAATGCGATTTGCCAGGTTAAGGTAAAGATCGCCAATGGCGGCATAAAGCGAATGCCAAAGCGAGTCGCTTTAATCACGCGGTTTTCCGGAAACACAGGAGCAAGCTGTTTTTCCAGTGGCCATATTTTTAGATATTGTTGCCCTAATTGGACTCTTTTAAACCAACCCTGGTTGACAGGTGGCGTCATATTCATCATGACCTCAATCAATTAAAAGCATAGTTTTTAAAAAATCTCTACAAAAGATAAAATCTTTTTTGTAGTATTAAGTATATTTTGTCTTTATTGCTGGCAAACGGTATCCTACACAGACTTTTGTGTTGTTGCAGCAACAAAACAGAAAGACCGCCTGTTTTCGCAACATTTTGGTTCGTTTGTTAATAAATTGCTTCATTTTTTTAACACTTTTCTTCTTTAAGATTAGATCACAACAAGATAATAGGTAATTCCATGTCAAGTAAGCTGGTACTGGTTCTTAATTGCGGTAGCTCCTCTCTGAAATTCGCTATCATCGATCCTGCCAATGGTGAAGAATATCTCTCTGGTTTGGCTGAATGTTTCGGTCTGCCAGAAGCGCGTATTAAATGGAAAATAGATGGAGCGAAAAACGAAGCTGCTTTAGGTGCCGGCGCAGCACACAGTGAAGCTCTGAACTTTATTGTTAATACGATTTTGTCTGAAAAGCCAGAACTTTCTGAGCAAATTTCAGCCATCGGTCACCGTATCGTTCACGGCGGTGAAAAATTCACTTCTTCTGTGATTATCACTGATGAAGTTATCAAAGGCATCGAAGCAGCAATCCCATTTGCACCACTGCACAACCCTGCACACCTGATCGGTATCGCAGAAGCGAAAAAAGCCTTCCCTCATCTGGTTGAGAAAAACATTGCTGTATTTGATACCGCATTCCACCAGTCTATGCCTGAAGAAGCATATCTGTATGCACTGCCATATAATCTGTACAAAGAGCATGGCATCCGCCGCTACGGTGCACACGGTACTAGCCATTTCTATGTTTCCCGTGAAGCAGCTAAAATGCTGAACAAACCCGTTGAAGAACTGAACGTTATCACCTGCCACTTGGGTAATGGTGGCTCTGTTTCTGCTATTGTCAATGGTAAATGTGTTGATACTTCTATGGGTCTGACTCCACTGGAAGGTCTGGTTATGGGGACTCGCAGCGGTGACATCGACCCAGCTATCGTATTCCACCTGCATGACGCAATGGGCATGAGTGTTGACCAGATCAATACCCTGTTGACCAAAGAATCCGGTTTCCTGGGTCTGACTGAAGTCACTAGCGACTGCCGTTATGTAGAAGATAACTACGAAACTAAAACAGATGCAAAACGTGCAATGGATGTTTACTGCCACCGTCTGGCGAAATATATTGGTGCTTACGGTGCATTGATGGAAGGTCGTCTGGATGCAGTCATCTTCACTGGCGGCATCGGTGAAAACTCTGCTCTGGTTCGTGAGTTGACGCTGAAAAAAGTTGCTCTGCTAGGTTTTGAATACGATCACGAGCGTAACCTTGCTGCTCGTTTCGGTAAAGATGGCGTGATCACAACTGATAACAGCCGTCCTGCTCTGGTGATCCCAACCAATGAAGAATTGGTGATCGCTCAGGACTCAGCGCGCCTGACTGCATAAGCAAATGACTTCTTATAACCGCCAGCATTGCTGGTGGTTGTTTATCGCATTTACATCATGTTGATTGACTAACGAGCAACCGTTAAAGAGGTTTCCGTGTCCCGTACAATTATGTTGATCCCTACTGGCACCAGCATTGGTTTAACCAGTGTCAGCCTGGGGGTAATCCGCTCCATGGAGCAAAAAGGCGTTCGCCTGAGTGTCTTTAAACCTATCGCGCAACAACGCAGTAGCGGTTCCCAAGACAGAACCACAACAATTATTCGTTCTCACTCCAGCATTCACGCTGCTGAGCCCTTGGAAATGGCTTATGTGGAATCTCTTCTGACCACCAATAAAAAAGATGTGCTGATGGAAGAGATCGTGGCTCGCTACCACGCTAACACTAAAGACGCAGAAGTGGTTCTGATCGAAGGTTTGGTTCCGACTCGTAAACATCCATTTGCGCAGTCTCTGAACTATGAAATTGCCAAAACACTGAATGCTGAAATTGTCTTCATTACTGCTCTGGGTACTCACTCCCCGGAACAATTAAAAGAACAGATTGAACTAAGCCGCGCAGAATACGGTGGAAGCAAGAACAAGAACATTATCGGTGTCATTGTCAACAAGCTGAATGCCCCGGTTGATGAGCAAGGCCGTACTCGTCCTGACCTGTCCGAAATCTTCGACGAAGCAACAAAAGCTACTGTTACTCATGTTGATCCGAAAACTGCATTCAAAAACAGCCCATTGCCAATTCTCGGTTGCATTCCCTGGAATTTCGATCTGATCGCCACCCGTGCGATTGATATGGCAAGACATCTGAAAGCAGACATTATCAACGAAGGGGCTATCCAGACCCGCCGTATTAAATCTGTGACTTTCTGTGCCCGCAGCATTCCCAACATGCTGGAATACTTCCGTCCTGGCTCTCTGCTGGTAACTTCAGCAGACCGTCCTGATGTGTTGATCACAGCTTGTCTGGCCGCCATGAACGGCGTTGAAGTTGGGGCGGTTTTGCTGACTGGTGGTTATAAGATTGATGACTCCATCCGTGAGCTGTGTGAACGTGCCTTCAGCACTGGTCTGCCTGTATTCACCGTGAACACCAATACCTGGCAGACTTCCCTGAACCTGCAAAGTTTCAGTCTGGAAGTTCCTGCGGATGACCATGAGCGTATCGAAAAACTGCAAGACTATGTTGCGCAGCACATCAGCAACGAGTGGATTGATTCCCTGGCAGCCGCTTCTGAACGTCCGAATCGCCTGTCTCCACCAGCATTCCGTTACCAGTTAACTGAACTGGCGCGTCAGGCTGGCAAACGTATCGTTCTGCCGGAAGGTGATGAACCACGTACTGTTAAAGCGGCGTCTATCTGTGCTGAACGTGGTATCGCTGAATGTATTCTGCTCGGTGATCCAGAAGAAATTCGCCGTGTGGCAGCCGCTCAGGGTGTTGAACTGGGTACTGGCATAGAAATCGTTAACCCGGCTTCTGTACGTGAACGCTATGTTCCACGTCTGGTTGAACTGCGTAAAAACAAAGGCATGACCGAAGTTGTTGCCCGTGAACAACTGGAAGACAATGTTGTTCTGGGCACAATGATGCTGGAACAAGGTGAAGTTGATGGTCTGGTTTCCGGTGCTGTTCACACAACGGCAAACACAATCCGTCCACCATTGCAGTTAATTAAAACTGCACCAAACAGCTCTCTGGTCTCTTCTGTATTCTTTATGTTGCTGCCAGAACAAGTATTGGTTTACGGTGACTGTGCAATCAACCCGGACCCAACCGCTGAGCAACTGTCTGAAATTGCGATTCAGTCCGCAGATTCTGCCAAAGCATTTGGTATCGAGCCTCGCGTTGCTATGATCTCCTACTCCACTGGCAACTCTGGTGCCGGCAGCGATGTAGAGAAAGTTCGCGAAGCAACACGCCTGGCACAGGAAAAACGCCCGGATCTGATCATTGACGGCCCATTGCAGTACGATGCGGCTATCATGGCAGACGTCGCAAAATCCAAAGCACCAAACTCTCCGGTTGCTGGTCAGGCTACCGTGTTCATCTTCCCGGATCTGAACACCGGTAACACCACTTATAAAGCGGTACAGCGCTCTGCGGATCTGGTTTCTATCGGGCCAATGCTGCAAGGTATGCGTAAACCTGTTAACGACCTGTCCCGTGGCGCACTGGTTGACGATATCGTTTATACCGTTGCACTGACTGCTATTCAGGCAACTCAACAAGAAAACGCCTAATTTTTAGGTATCTTGTCTTGTACGGTCCCGGCTAAAGATGGGGGACCGTACAAACTATACGTCTGGAAAAATAATATAGCAGAAGTCATCTCTAAGCGGCCTGATCGGGCTACCTGGGAATACTTTTCCAGCAAAACATGACTAAATTGTTCTGAAACTTATTGTTAGTATCAGTTTGAATTCCTATATAGTGCCCTTGAAAGTATATTCCCCATCCATCAATACCCATAGATTACTTTTATTAGGTTCAAGTATCATCTCGTTTTTTCCACAATAATCAAAATCCATACGTAAATAAGCTCGCTCTGAACCACTAAAAGGTGAAAGGCTCACTTTTCCATTTCTTCCATATTCTTTTGATTTATTGACAGCCTTTTCCATCAATAAAACACCACAATCACGACAACCGGGATGAGTTAACAAATTTTTAACTCTAGGAGGTTCTTCTTTCCAAGAAAATATCAATATACCTATAGGTGCACCGTCAATATAAGCCACAAAACAACAAATATTTTCTTGCTCAGAGGATTCAAAAAGCAGCTCCTGTAAAAGAGACTGTGAAGATCTAATCATACACAGTGTAGCATGGCATCTTTCATTCCAATCTTCTTGTAAGTCCATGATTTTTTCACCTTTATTAGGTTCATATAACCATTCTTTTTTAATATTTCTTTCTATATTTCTAGCAACCATTATTCCCTCTGAAAAAGATACTTCCTTTATCACAAGAAACCATCTGGCATTAAAAGACTCTAAATTAAATTTCATAATACATACCCACACAATAATATTAATTAAAATTTAATTTTTGTGATTAATAATATAAAATTACTATAAAAATATTCTTAAATAGTTTAATAAAATATTATTATTAATTTTAATTAATAGGTTAAGATTTTTATATTTTAAGATAAGCATTTTGGGGAATCATCATTGAATAAATCTTTAATTTCCTATTATTCCCAAAACTGTATGATTCATTAAACACAGACTCAATAGTAAAGCACAATCTCACGAATTTCTATATTCACAATCATTATTTGTATTCTACTCTTTATTTTTAAACAAGGGATATAATCAATTTCAATTAAAATAAATGGCAACCTCAACTAATCAATAAACTCCACTGTTTTTATACTACTTATGTTTTTTCCGCATACGCCATAAAATTTCCAATATCAGAAACCAGATAGGTGTGCCATACAATGCAATACGTGTATCATAATCAAAGATCATAATCACTATTGTGAAAGCAAAAAATATCAGGGTACACCATGTCATCGGAATGCCCATTGGCATTTTATAGGCAGAAACCTGATGTAAATCAGGTCGTTTCTTACGGTATGCCAGATAAGCAAGCAATATCATGCACCAACTATAAACAACCATGATGGCTGCCACCGTTGAAACAATCGTAAATAACTTCATAACATCAGGAATAATAAACAGCAGAAGTACACCACTTGCCATACAAACAACAGAGAATATCAGACCGAAAATCGGGATTGCATTACCCACCGAAAGCAGACCAAATTTACCATGCGCCAGCTTTTCCGTGGACAAGCCATACAACATGCGGGTACAGGCGTACAATCCACTGTTTGCTGAGGACATCGCTGAAGTCAGAGCCACAAAATTAATGATTGCGGCTGCGGCTGGTAATCCGGCTAATGCAAACAACGTAACAAATGGGCTGACTTCCGGAGAAATATTCGGCCATGAAGTGACTGCAATAATGCACATCATGGAAAATACATAAAAGATAATGATACGGATAGGAATACTATTAATGGATTTTGGTAAAATTTTTTCCGGCTCTTTCGTTTCGGCCGCCACAGTCCCCACCAGCTCAATGCCGGTAAAAGAGAAAATAGCAATTTGAAAACCTGCCAGAAACCCGATTATACCATTGGGCAAGAAGACTGCTGGCTCAGTCAGGTGACGAACAGATGCTGTGACTCCATTAGGTGAAGTCCAGCCAACAACAACCATTCCTGCCCCAACAATAATCAGTGCAATTATTGCCACTACTTTGATCATAGCAAACCAGAATTCAGCCTCTCCGAACAATCGCACCGTAAAAAAGTTGCATAAACACATCAACCCCAAAATAAACAACGCGGTAATCCAAAGGGAAATATCAGGAAACCAGTACTGAATATAGCCACCACATACCACAACATCTGCAATGCAGCTCACTACCCAGCTCATCCAATATGTCCATCCGAGAAAATAACTGGCTTTTTCCCCTAAATAATCAGCAACAAAATCGGCGAACGTACGGTAATCCAGCTTAGTGAGCAAGAGTTCTCCCATTGCTCGCATAACCATGAAAGCAAAAAAACCGATCAACAGGTAAGTCAGAATAATGGAAGTACCTGATACAGCTATAGTTTTCCCTGTCCCCATGAATAGCCCAGTCCCGATAGCACCACCAATGGCTATTAACTGGACATGACGTTTTCCTAATCCACGGTGAAGTTTCTGTGCGCCTATGGGCTGTTCTACAGGTGTTTTTACCATATCCGTCATCAATAACCTCCACGGTTTCTGTTTATGATGAATTTACATCAATTGATTACATTATTTGCTCCAATAACAGACCCGCTCTCAGACCAATGGCAACATTGGCATTAGGGAACAAAATAAAGTTTGCCGGGGAAATAATTTCCCAAGATTGATTTTCCTGACTGGCAATTTCAAAACCATCCGGCAGTGCAGTGAAGTTTTTTGTATCTTCTGAAATATGAAGCCGGAAGCTACTGTCTTGTTTGATAATTGAATCGATAACGCGGTAACGTTTGATTATTGGTTTTTCCCGTTTAACAGAGAATAAACCTGCTACCAGATCATGTAATGCCGTCGTGATATTTTTGAAATGAGTCAGATCATTCTGTCCAAAGGGATACACCTTACCAATTTCCATCGTACAACTGTCCATGTTGAAATATTGGCTGGTAAATTGACTGAAAGTACTACCTTCACTTTTATGGAAAACCAGTGCATCAATATCGCATCCCTCCAGCCACTGTAATAGATCAGCCGCATACTCACGCTGTTGGAAAGGCAATAAAGCAAATTGTTCATGAAAGGAACCACGTATGGCGGTATGCAAATCAAGATGCCAGCGTCGTGTTGATGTCATAACCATAGGCTCCTGAAAGAATCGCTGTATCACAGATTCCAATTCTGCCGCCCGTTCTGATTCAATCCCGGTAGGGAAATTCTGATACCGCCCACCAAACATACGATTGAGATCATTGTGGATATAGCGCTTATTGGCACGCATAGCGGGCACATTACCAAAAATCAACAATAGGTTATGCTGTATTGGTAAAGTTCCCTGCACCAGTTGTGATAATAATTGGAGCAGAATTTCCACAGGAGCCGTTTCATTACCATGTATTCCTGCGGAAATAATCAATGTATGGTCTTTTCTCTCTTGTGGAATTAACTGTAATACCCCTTCCGCCACCCATGCTGCTGTTAATGAGGACGGGAAACTGAGCGTATTCTCAAGATTTTTTCCAAGTGGCTTCTTTTCAAGCAATAGAGAAAGTAAATCCATTTGACCTCCCGATTAACGCTGAAATTCATAGACAGAACCGATATTGAGGATCTGAGTTAATTCATCCAGAGCAAAATAGACTTCTGTTAACAATTGTGGATCAGCCAGATCATCGGCATACAAAGCATCACGATAATAGCGTTCAACCCAGTCCGTTAAACGCAGGTACAGATCTGGGGTCATCAGTACAGCCGGATTGACCGCTGCCAATTCTTTCTCTTTCATGGCAACCCGAAGCCGCAGACAAGCCGGACCACCACCGTTACGCATACTTTCACGCAAATCAAAGAAATGGAGTTTACTGATAGGTGAATTCCCTGACGCAACCAGAGACTGTAAATACGCTGAGACATTGGCATTTTGCCGGCACTCTTCCGGCAAAATCAACATCATATTGCCATCAGGCTGGCTCAAAAGTTGACTGTTGAAAAGATAAGATCTTACCGCATCCTGAATAGTCACTTGCGATGTCGGTACTTCAATTGTGATCAACGTTTGCCCCAAATGTGCCAGTTTTTTCTCAAGTTCAGCAAATACTGATTGCTGGTTTAAAAATGCCTGCTCATGGCAGAAAAAAACATTCCGGTTACTGACTGCAATCACATCGTTATGGAAGACTCCGCTGTCAATAGCAATGGGATTCTGCTGAGCAAAGACAGTTTGTGCCTCTTCAAGCTGATGTAATCGTGCGATGGCCTGACTGGCTTCCAATGTCTGCCGCGCAGGATAATGTTCTGGTGTTATCCCGTTCTGAAAGGCACTACGCCCATAAACAAATAACTGCACTCCCGCTTCATCATACTCACCACAAAAACGATTGTGATTTGCTGCACCTTCATCGCCCCAGTCAGCATGTTGGGGTAACGGATCATGATGGACAAAATAGTTCTGGTCAGAAAAGACCGCCTTTAATGCCAGGGATGTTGTGGCACTCTCCAGTGAGCGATGCAGCTTGTTATTTAAATTTGCTACCGTAAAGTGAACTCGCCGATCTGCACTATCAGCAGAAGGTGAAACGGTTGCGGCATTAGCTGCCCACATGGCAGAAGCTGAACTGAGATTGGATAATAATAACGGTGAATAACGTGCAGCTTTATTTAATACCTGCTCATCATTGCCTGTAAACCCAAGTTGCCGCAGGACGGGTAGATTAGGACGTTGTTGCGGAGGCAAAACCCCCTGTACCAATCCCATATCAGACAATGCTTTCATTTTTAGTAACCCCTGAAGTGCCGCTCTGCGAGGGTTAGACTCTTGTCCACGATGATTCATTGAGGCTTCATTACCCATCGACAACCCGGCATAATGATGTGTCATGCCCACCAAACCATCAAAGTTTGCTTCAATTCCCGACATAATGACCTCGTCTCTTCCTGCTGTTCATTGAAAATAATGTTAATCAGAAAAATTAAGAGCGGAAAAAATCAAGCCCCGGCACAGGGGTATCAGGCAGAACTAATTTATCTGTCGCCAGAGATGCCATTGGCCAGGCACAATAATCTGCGGCATAGTAAGCGTTGGGGCGATGATTACCTGATGCGCCAATCCCGCCAAAAGGTGCCTGGCTGGAAGCGCCGGTCAGTGGTTTATTCCAGTTCACGATTCCGGCTCTTGCTTCCTGGGACAAACGCTGAAAAAGACTCTCATCAGGGGATATCAATCCCGCTGCCAGACCAAACCGAGTGTTATTAGCAATGGAAATAGCTTCCTCAAAACCGTCATAGCGTTGCAAAGTCAACAGAGGACCGAAATATTCTTCATCTGGAACCTGACTGACACCCGTCAAATCGACAATACCAGGAGTCATAAATGTAGAGTGAGGATCGGGCTGTGTTAAAGTGAGCAGCGCGTTGCCTCCTAAGGCTACTAATCTGGACTGAGCATCCAATAAACTTTCTGCCGCAGACAAAGAGATAACGCCCCCCATGAAAGGTTGAGGATCGGCATCCCAACGGGATGGAACTATCTGACGTGTTGCTTCGACCAACCGCCGGATCAGTGTATCTCCCCTCTCTCCACGTCTTACCAGCAATCTGCGAGCACAAGTACAACGTTGCCCGGCGGAGATATATGCGGATTGAATAATGGTATACACTGCTGCATCCAGATCCGCATAATCATCCACGATCAAGGCATTGTTGCCCCCCATCTCCAACGCCAGCATTTTTTCCGGTTGCCCGGCCAATAAACGGTGGAAATGAAAACCGGTTGTTGCACTGCCTGTAAATAACACACCGTCAATATCGCGGTTATCCAGTAAGGCGCCACCAGTATCTTTACCTCCCTGAACAAGATTCAGCACTCCCACAGGCAAACCCGACCTGATCCATAAGATCATGATTTTTTCTGCTGTTATTGGGGTCAGTTCACTTGGTTTAAATACTAATGTGTTACCGGCAATTAGTGCAGGAACGATATGACCATTAGGTAAGTGCCCTGGGAAATTGTAAGGGCCGAAAACTGCCATTACACCATGGGGACGATGCTGTAATATGGCTTTGCCATCCGGCATAGTGGTTTCAGAATAACCTGTGCGGTGCTGCCATGCTTCAATGGAGATAGCAACTTTACCAATCATGGATTGAACTTCCGTCCGGGTTTCCCACAACGGTTTGCTGGTTTCTTCACTGATCACACGAGCAATGGTTTCTTTTTCCTGTGCTAATAAAGCAGCAAACGTCTGAACAATAGCAATACGCTTTTCAACTGCCAGTTTTGCCCATACCGGAAACGCTCTGCGGGCTGCCTGGCAGGCTTCATCCACTTGATTAACAGAAGCACTATGTGCTTGCCATAAAACTGCCTGATCAACGGGCGAAGATTTGACAAGCAGCGCACCTTGCCCTGCAATCCAATGACCATCAATGTAATTTGCCTGATAATTCATTGTGAAGTTTCCTCTGAAAAAAGAGCAACACAGCGTACTGACTCCCCTTCCGCCACCTGAAGTGCATCCATTTCTGCGGAAGTCAGCCTCAGTTCATTATTATTTAGTACGTTATTATTTAATGAATTAATGCCAGCAGGATCAGGAATATTCAGTAGCAACGCTTTAAAATCCTGAAAATGTAGGTTAGAGACAATATATAGTCTGCCGCTGTACTGTCTGGAAACATTTTCGCATCTTTGTACAGATACAAGCTGACTTGCTTTTACCGCTCGTACCTCATCAATATCAGCCTGTAAAATGGCACCGGCGTCAAAAATATCGACCAAATCGTGATAGGTAAAACCTTCTTTTTCTAAAATGATACGGGCTGGCACAGTATTTTCATGTACTTGACCGATAGCACGTTGAGCCGCTTCAGGCAACAGAGGGACATAAATCGGATGGAACGGCATTAATTCAGCAATAAATGTTTTCGCACCAATGCCGGTTAAATAGTCTGCCTGTGCAAAAGGGACATTGAAAAAGTGTTGCCCAAGAGCATTCCAGAATGGCGATTCTCCCTGTTTATTTACCACTCCGCGCATTTCCGCAAAAATAGATTTCGGAAAAAGATGACGAAAGGCCGAAATAAATAAGAACCGACTTCGGGAAAGGAAAACACCATTGCGTCCTCCATGATAAGTAGGATCAAGGAACAAAGTACACAATTCACTGCATCCGGTATAATCCTGACCAACAATCAGCGTTTCAAAGGCATTATAAACACCTAATTCGCGGGATGAGCGCACCGATTTCTGTACCCGGTAATTATAGAAAGGCTCCTCTAACCCAACCGCAACTTCCAGTGCACTCACCCCAATAACACGATGCTTTTCCGTGTCTTCCAGAGTAAACAAGAATCCCTGCTGTGAGCGTCCGCGGGCATCATTAAATGAATCAATACTGCGTGAAATCCGGGATGCCAAGTATTCCTGATTGTTTGGCAACGATGTTAAACCAACTCCAGCACAAGATGAGAGATTAAGGATATCCCCCAAATCTTTATGTTGAACGGATCTGAATAGCATCATGGTATCACCTCAAAACTGCTTTTATTCCTGAACAAATCGCTTGAGGGCGCTCTCAAGCCGGGCAAAGCCTTCGTTGATATCCTGTTGTTCAATATTTAATGCCGGAGCAAAACGCAGCACATCCGGCCCGGCAATCAGAGCAATTAACCCTTCTTCCGCCCCGATATTGTTCAGATCCTTAGCCTTGCCCTGATATTTTTTCTCCAGCTCTGCCCCCAGCAGTAACCCCTTGCCACGGATTTCACGAAACAGCGGGTAACGTTGGTTCAAAGTGGATATCTGCCGCATAAATTCATGGTGGCGCGCCTGCACACCTGCCAGGAATTCCCGCTGATTGACTATACTCAATACCTTATGAGCAACTGCGGCTGCCAACGGGTTACCACCGAATGTTGTACCGTGTGAACCCGGTTGGAAAACCTCTGCAATATGCTGTTTAACCAGCATAGCCCCGATGGGGAAACCACCTCCTAGCCCTTTCGCACTGGTTAATATATCTGGTTCAACATCTACTTCTTCGTAGGCATACAGATAGCCCGTGCGGCCAATTCCTGTCTGTATTTCGTCAAAAATCAGCAGTGCCTGATGTTGATCACACAACGCCCTTAAAGCCTGCAGAAATGCCTGATCAGCAGGGATAACTCCCCCTTCACCAATAATGGGTTCAACAATAACCGCACAGGTTTTTTCAGAAATATGTGCTTTGATCGTTTCAATATCGTTATAAGGGAGGTGGGTAATTTGTTGTGGAAGCGGGGCAAAATCTTGTGAGTATTTGGGTTGTCCCCCAACTGTCACTGTAAATAATGTTCTGCCGTGGAAAGAGTTTTCAAATGAGATAATTTCGTTTTTATGGCTGCCATATTTATCTAAGGCATATTTTCTGGCAATTTTCAGTGCTGCCTCATTCGCTTCAGCACCGGAGTTACAGAAAAAAACCTTATCAGCAAAGGTAGTTTCAACCAGCTCTTTTGCCAGTTTTAGGACAGGTTCATTTGTATAACCATTACCGATATGCCAGAAATTTTCCATTTGGGCACTTAACGTTTCTTTTAACTCATTATTAGCATGTCCCAATACGTTAACAGCAATACCTCCAGCAAAATCAATATATCCTTTTCCATCCTGATCCCACACTCTGGAACCTTCAGCTCTGACCGGAATAAAAGGTGCCGGTGAGAAACAAGGAACCATATACTGATCAAACCAACTTCTCTGAATCGTTTTCGACATTTGTTTTACCTCGAAAAAATGAACAAGAAAGGCGATTATGAATTCCTATTTAATAGAATATTTCTTCAAATTAATAGATAAAATCTTATTTTCTGTTAATTATTTCTATTGATTTCCAATTAAATTCATTCATTCGAACAATATTTCATTTAATTTTCATATTAATTTTCCAATGCCTTTCATTGCCTCTTTTGGTTAACAATTAATCGAATCATTGCCTTGATTTTTAACAAAGTCAACACAAAAAAATCACAATAAATTTACTTTATGATGTTTTTCACAATTTATAAAAATGATTTTTTCGGCAATTTATGCAATGCTTATGCATAAAAACTAAATAAAAAGAGGTATAAAATTAAGTGCTGACGAAAAATTCGTTTTTTTCCTCGATAATTATTCAGTTATTAAGGTGATATTTTTTGATCAGATTTATCAAAAAATATTTGCAAATACAAATTTTTAATATAACCAAAAAAATTATATTAAAATCATTCGGTTAATTGATATGTCTATAGAGAAATGTTCACGTCATTCAGAAAACTGGCCTGATAATCCCCCAGAAGTTGATTACTGTTGCTTCTGGAGGATCGTTTAATTGTAGTCACACAGTGACTTGAAACTTATTCAGCAAATATTGATACACCTTTCTTAACTGAATTTTTATTAATGATTTCATCTTTAATAATGGAAGTCGCTTCAATGATATCCGAGTGAGAGTAATGTTCAATTAATTTAATCATTAAAGGATTAGTAACCCAGGCAGAAATATTATTATCCGGCATTTTGGCTACTAACTGATTTACTAATACCCCAATTTCTCCTTTGTAACTTTGATCTGTTTTTCCTGCTTTAAATAGAATAATTTTCGTATGCGTTAATTTACCACTTAAGTCACAATTAATAATTTTATTTTCAAAAGGAATGGCTTCCAATACTTTATTTATATAAGTATCCTCAGCCCCCATCTGCTGTAATTTTTTTGTAACACTCTTAATCACATATGACATATCTATTTGATTTTTTACTCTTTTTAACTCATCGGTATTTATTATTGTATCTAACAAAAATAACTCGATATCTTTTGCTCCATGCTGTTCAAGTTGAAATGCAATTTCCATCGCTAATTGTCCTCCTAATGACCATCCTAATATCCTGATAGTTTTATCAATAGAAGTTTCAGTTAAAATCAATTCTAAATAGACTTGAGCTATTTTTTCTAATGAACTAATGTGATATTCCGTCAGCAAATTATAATTATTGATACCTATACAGTGATAGACATCAGATAATTCATTAGCCAGAGAAGTATATACCTCACTACCGCAATTAGCTGCATGAACCATAAACAATTTATCTGTTGCTGTTGATTTTGGCGTTAATTGATGAAGCAGTTCACATTTAGAATGCCCATCCTCCAACCATCCTGCTAGCAAAGACACAGATCGGTAGCTAAACAATATATGCAATGGGATCTCAATCTCCATTTCACGATGAATAGCGGCTGCCAGTTTAA
>NZ_JBFPEZ010000023.1:0-36796 GCF_040838225.1 Xenorhabdus sp. SGI246 | reverse complement strand
ATTAAAATCAACTGGATGATAATACTACTAATTTATATTAAGGGACACAGCCTAGATCCCTATCGTTGAATAAACACCCAAAATATGTACAATTCATATGTACATCTTTGGAGATATATTATGCGTACATACACCTCAACCCAAGCACGAGCCAATATTTCAGAAGTGTTGGATGCTGCTACCCACGGCGAACCAGTTGAAATTACTCGTCGAGACGGCAGTTCAGCAGTCGTTATCAGTAAAGCAGAATTCGAGGCATACCAGAATGCCAAACTGGATGCAGAATTTGATTCGATTATGCAACGTCATGGGCATACGGTAGAGGCGCTGACAAACCGATGATATGGGTCAGTGCACAGGAAGTTATCGCTTTTCATGACCGTATATTGCAGCGGCTTCCGGGTGTTGCCGGAATGCCCGATTCTGGCAGAGCGGAAGCGCTTATCTATCGGGTGCAAAACCGTACCCACTATGAAGGTGTAACAGACATTTTTGAACTTGCAGCCACCTATTGGGTTGCTATCGCTCGTGGTCATATTTTCAATGATGGTAATAAGCGCACCGCATTTTTTGTTACCATGACCTTTCTTTACCGCAACGGTATCAAGATCCGTGATAACGATAATACGCTGGAAAATTTAACGGTAGAGGCCGCCACGGGCGCAAAAACTGTTGAGCAACTGGCGCAACATCTTCGTGAATTAGTAGACTGTGCTGATCCAAGCGGTAAGGTATAATTGCAACTTATTTTTATGGGAATGAGTGAACATTTCACTTTACCGTGTACCCAAGGGTGTACCCCTAGAAAATATTGAATAACACCGATCCAGTATTCATGCTGGTTTAAGCCCAATACTCAATGAATAGATTCAAGCCAGATAATACAAGTTATTACTGGCTTTTTTTCTATCATGATGTAGTAGAAATCCTTAAGCAGATGTAGATGTACTGACAGGTCGTACCGACTCTCTGTGAACCTGGTAACCCGGTCAGTCTATCGAGACTGTCGAATTAATGAGCAACTATCTTGAGCGCGATTTTTATGGCGTTATCTGATGATACGAATCATTCCATTCTACGGCTCTACACTCCTGTTGACTGCGATATCCAGTGAGGCTTTGGAAACATCAATGCCCACACAAAGTGGATTTGGCTGACTCATGATTACCCATCTTTGCAAATACGTTATGGATGACGGACAACTGTTCGGGTTTCAGATGAGTGGCTCAGTGTATGCGCCCATTGCTCATTAACGGGCTTAATCCCTTGATGGTTGTCTGACTGCATGATTGTTGCCAATCTCACTTAACCAGCATAAACCAGATTAAAGATACAAGATGGTTCTCCTCACTCTAACGGCAGTATATTAGCAGGGTGATTATTTTTGATAAGAGGCTACCATCATGAACAGCATCGCACTGATTGGCATCGATCTCGGCAAGCATTCTTTCCAGAATGACTTTATTGACGCCGAAGCCATCTGTGAAGCCACCTCACGACCCTCAATGCGTTTTGTTCAGCCCAGAACAGAAGCCCAACAGCCATGCGTGCCCTGCACCATGTCTCTGGGTGATGGAAAACAATATGCATGCAGCCGGGATTTTGCGGCCTCAACGGGTTTGGTTCCCCCGCCAGTACAACATTGGGGGAAAGACGACCTTATTGGGGATCAGTCAACAGGGTAACAAGACGCTCCGGCAACTGTTAGTACTCTGTGCCCGGTCATTCATTCAACATATCGAGCACAGGCAGGGAAAACTGGCTGACTGGGTTAAGCAACAACTTGAACGAAAGCACTCTAATATCGTCGCCTGTGCATTGGCCAATAAACTCGCCCGGCTTGCCTGGGCCATTACGACGCAACACACGGTATTTGATGCCTGAAGCCAGCGTCATTGTGAACCTATTTAACGCTCCCCACTGGTTTTGCGAAGACTGATAATTGATGACATGAACGGCCTACCGGCCTGATAAGAAACCTAACCTTAAAAATGGCTCTTTGAAGCCGAGAGCTTTTTCAGGTTCATCAAGCGCGGAACTCATTGAGGCGCAAGTATCCTTACCTATAGTGACGCCGGATAGATTTAAGCAAGCCAACCATTCATCAAAATGAGTGTTGCAATAAAGAAGGGGAACCATAGATTTAATGTGCGAATGACGGTGTTAATGCCAATTTTCAGAACACGAGCGGTATCTCTAACACCAGAGTTATTCATTACTATATCAACAATCTGCTCTTTCATTCCGGGATTACAGTCTTGATAGGTGTAATTCAGTTGAAAGGTTTTACGGTAGGCATAGCAGTGATAACGCGGATGCCCATTACGCCCTTTTCCATGCCCTTTAACCGCTTCTGTTTTGTGACAGTAACGGCAAACCTCCTCAACTTTAGCCATATCTCACCCGTAATAAAAAGCGGGGAGTTTATCACAATATCTAATTATTGGGAGCATTACCAAATTATGATGGTTAATTTTTAAACTTATATTATTAATTAAAAATACCAACTGCTATGTTATTTTTTCTTAGGTAAGGGAGTTTCTTTATTGACATCAACCATATCAAGATTATACAAATCAAAATTCACATACTCTTTTAATGTTTTTGGAGATTTATATATCCTTGGTTTACCATAAACGAATACAAACGCTGTCGGCTTAATTTCGGCAGAGATAGATGAAAGCCTTTTTGTTACTAATTTTTTAATAGGATACTTTTCAATTAATTTGTCTCCTATATAAAGAGAAACAGGCAAAATTTCATCTAATTCATTCTTGAAACCTTTTTTAAACTTAATTTTGTATCCTTTTTCATGTCTATCAACATAAGCCCAGCCATAATAAATCAAGCCATATTCTGGTAAATCCTCAAGCTTTTGCTCCCAAATCAGTTTTAAAAATGAAGAATATGGGATATTCATACCACTTATATTGATGGACCTGTTACTAATAGTATTATCAGATGAATATCTGAGAAACCTGCTTACTATAGTTCTAACAGAATAAACATTGCCAATAAAACCAATTTGTTTAAGATTATATGAAATGTTTTTGTTTTTATATTTTATGTTTCTTTTCAAATCTTCCAACTTAAAATCTATTTTTTTATCATTAACTTCATAATACGAAGGAGGTCTTACCAGTAAAAAAGAATCAACAACAGAAAGATCAATTGATTTTTTCTCGGTATTATTGTTTTCTAAAATTACCTCAGTTATTTTCAAAGGTACTTTATTAAAAACCTCACAACTTTCATCATGATCGCCATAAACCCTAAAATGTGGAACAACCTTCATTTTTTGGGTTTCTTCATCAATATTTGCACACGTTACTTGGGCCCGGCAATTCTCACCAGGACAAATAAAGGCCTTTTTGCTAGTAATAAGACCTGCCCAGTAAAACTCGTAAGCTCTATCAGCATCAATAAAATCTTCTATTTCTAAGGAATAAGCAACATCTAAAGACATATTAATTCCATAAAATTTCAGTTGGATAATAGTAGCATTCATTTATACTGCGTAAATCGCGAACGATCAAACACAAATAAAATTAGTGTACCATCCAAGATAATACAGAAATAAATAATATATAAATCAATATATTATCAAATAAAGTCAGTTTAGATTCAAAAATATTGAATAATGTTTCTTAGCGATTCACAACATCTCAAAAACCAGTAAAAATAACATATCAAATATAAGCTATTTAGTAGAACAGAAACTGTTAAAACCAATATCAAAATAACGTCAGAAGCTACATAATTAATATATCTCATTCATATTTGATAAGGGGTGCGGTCCGATCATTAAGAAATGAATGGGGTCCTTCTTATTGTATAATTTTAATCCGCAGCAAGATGAATTTTGTTATTTCTCCGTCTGTTATTTTAAGTCATCCTGCCATCAAAACATGCAGCTCACCAAATATTGACCAATTGAATTTAGCCATACCCGTACTCTCCAGTATTGATGAACCAGTTTATTTATGTTCACAGGCGGAGAAGTTTCCCACCGCCTTCATGTTATTTAGCAATATGTATTGTTGATGAAATGAGGGAATAAATATGCAAGATAAAAAACCTGAGACAAAAACATTAGATGATAGCGGTCTTGTGATCGTTACAACACCGGAATATATCAAAGATTCAATCAAAGAAGCGATAGAAAAACACGCCCTAAGTCGCAACCATCCAGATGCAACGCTACGTGATAAAGGATTTGTTACCCTGAGCAATGATGTCAGCAGTGATAGCGAGGCTAACGCAGCAACACCAAAAGCAGTGAAAGTAACATATGACCTAGCCAATACAGCCAACCAAAACGCCAACAATGCGAATAACAATGCCAATACCCGCTTAGCGAAAGACCAGAACGGAGCTGATATTCCTGATAAAGACACTTTTGTAAACAATCTCGGATTACGTGATACAGTCAATCAGGCGGAAAATGCCTTGCAAAAATCAGCTATTGTTCAACAAACTGGAGTATCTAATGACTTTGTGATGAGCCAAAATGTGACAACTATGCTGATCAGTGAGCTCATCAAAAAAGAAGACGCTGAATTATTGGCAGTTCCCATCGGTGGAATTTTAATGTGGTGCAGTGATCTGCCGCATCCCAATAACTTCCTGCCGATGGAAGGCGGGAAAATTGACCCTAATAAATATCCTGAATTACTCAAACACTACCCTTCAGGAAATCTGCCAGATTGGCGGGGTTATGTGCCTCGTGGATGGGATAAAACCGGAAGTGTTGACCCAGAGACTGGGAGGGTACTGGGATCATTTCAGGCTGATACTATCAGAGATATCACGGGAGTAATTAGGACAGGTAGTCGAAAAACAGATGAGATTTTCGATCATACAACTGGAGCATTCTCCATCATTGACCAAGGTAGAGGAAGTCACGTTTACAGTGACGCATTTGGGGACAATGGCTACGTTTATGAAGATCGAGAATTTCGTGCATCTTCCGTTGTCCCAACATCGGCTGAAAATAGGATGAAAAATGTTGCGGTGATATTTTTAGTAAGGGGAAGGTAATGACTCAGCCAACAGAACCACCGATACAATTTGACGAAAATGGATTTGCTCTGTCCTATGGTTGGGTACAGGTTTATTGCACGAATGCGGTAAACCGGGAATACATCGGAACAAAACTGGAACGTACCTTTATTGGTGTTACTTTATCTGCGGGATCGTATCTGGATGAACCCAAACTGCCCAAAGCGCCGAATAAGGTGATTTGCCGGACAGTTGACGGCAAATCATGGGAGTATGTACCAGATTACCGGGGTAAAAAGGCATACCATATTAAGACTCGTGAACATATTGAGATAATGGAAATTGGGGATCTTCCCACAGAACTCACGCTACTGGAGCCGAAAACTCCCTTTGATAAATGGAATGGTACACAGTGGGTGACGGATATTGAAGCACAGCATCAACATGAAGTGCAGCAGGCAAAATCTCAGAAACAACAATTGCTGATTGAGGTGTTTCATCGGATTGCTCCACTACAGGATGCCGTCGATTTAGGTATTGCCACTGATGCCGAAAAATCTGCACTCACTGCATGGCGTAAATACCGGGTGTTGCTCAGTCGGGTGGATTGCTCAATTGCCCCTGATATCGTATGGCCTGAACAACCAAAGTGATAACAGGAGCATTATTACTGTCTGTTGGGGAAACGCTCATGCCTAAGTCGGTATTTGGCTTCATCGTCCCAATGTGGTTAGTCGGTGTTGGAGTCTCTATGGCGATTTCTGTTGCACCTAACGGGGCTCTACAAGGTTTTGATCATATGGCCGGCACTGTAACAGCACTCTACTCTTGTCTGGGAGGGTTATTGTTGGGAATAGGCGGAACGCTTACTATTACCTTTTTATCCAATGCGACTACCTGGCCGATTATCACTTATTGCCTAGTTCTGGCAATAGTAGTGCTTTGTTTGTCCTGCTTTATTAACAATGAAGGGTACAAGCAACCGGATCAAAATCATTAAGTGGATGATCTATAGATACCGCGGTATGAATAACTTCTTTCTGAAGTCTCATATCGCGTATTTTAACAATATTCTATTTCAAGCATTTGGTTTGATTCGAATTATTCAAATAGTAAAAATAGCAATACGTTGTGTGAATTATCAACAAAACCTGTCAGATTTCGCGCTCGGTAAAATTTCAACATCTTGAATACTCAATGTTGGAATTATCGATATGCCATATAAGAAACTAAAATATAGGTAAATAATTATGCCAATCCTTAACGATTAAAACCCTATCGACCAAATGGAGAAGATATTTTAGTTAAGCGTACAAAATAAAATGAAAAAAGCAGACATGTTCTTATATTACAAATAAAAAGTATGTCTGCTTAACAATCAGATTCTAACCAAACAGGTTACCAATCCCCTGATGCCCCATCATTGTCACTTTTTCCGCCCCCACCGGAAAAACTGTCATCGTTAGGGTTTGCCGTACGCTCAGTAGCAGTAGTAGGAGATTCTGAACCGGAACCACCAAATAACCCACCAAAGAGACTACTGAATAAACTGCCCAGTAACGATGCACCGAAAAAGAGCACAACAAGTATCAGAATGACTGGTAAGAAGAAAATCATCAGATAGTATCCCAACGGGATAGTAGGAAAAATACCAACCAAACTGAGGACAAAAGTACAGACAGCCACCGTTGATGCACTCTTGAGGAAACGCTTAAATCGACCACCTTTGCGGAAAACCAGCAGTGGCAAAGATATCAGGCCGATCAACCAAAAAATCAGCAGATTTGAAAAATCTTTATCTGATATGTTGTCGGAAGTATCGCTGTTGTCGTCTTCAAAAGCCTGCGTAATCTTCGATGTTTCTTGCGACGCTTTCTCTTGCCAGGGTTGTTTTACCAAGGATTCAAGGGACTCAATACTATTATTGAGACCTTCATAATAGTCATCCTCTTTGAAAGCAAGCTTCGCATCCTTACGTAAAATATTTGCCAGTTGAGTTTCCGTTAGCTGCTTTTTAAGCCCGGAACCAACGGCAATACGCATCTTATGATCATTTGATGCCACCAAAAACAGAATGCCATCATTACGTTGTTTACTGCCTAGTTTCCATTCGGTGAATACGCGGGAAGCAAAGGTTTCAATATTATCACTCCCTGTCGTCGGAATAATCAAAACCGCCATTTGAACCTTATGTTCTGATTGCAATTTTTTCAGCTTGCGAGTCAAACGCTGGTGTTCATTCTTGGTTAGGACATTGGATACATCCGTTACACTCTGGGTAAGTGCCGGAACTTCAACGAGCGTCGTCTCTTGTCGGCTCTCTTTTGCTGATACACTGCTTATGCTAAAGAAGAGCATAAATAGTATCAAAACATGTTTTATTATTGAGCGGCTATATCTTTGGGTATGTTTTATGTTGGTACTTAAACAATCCATGGGTAGATTGGAAATCATGAACATCAAATATCCTTAGTTTTATTTCATAACATCTTTCCATATCATATTATATTTACCTATCTTGTTACGTCTAATATTGTAATTATCTAAATGAATTGATGGGTATTAAAGGAATTTAATATGGCTGATATTCTGCAAAAACCGATACTTTTTATGCATTGGTTTTCCATAGAAAGCCAATGCACAGATTATACCATTTGCCTATTTTACTGCTGCTCTACTGTAATCCTTGCTGATTTCCATGCAGTCAATAATGCCAATATTGGTGCAATAGCGAAAAGTAAAAATAACCAATGGGAAGAAGAAACAGCACCTTCAATGCCGCCGGGTTGATAAAATCCAAATATGTTGGTGACCATGCCAGCTAATGCAGAGCCAAATGCTGTGGCAAATAGCTGAACGGTAGTAATAGATGAGCCGGCAATGTTTTTATCAGTATCACTGGAAACCTGCAAAATGCGGGTCAACAAATGAGGCCAACCAAAACCAACACCAAAACCAAATAGCCCTAAGCCCAAAATTATCGGTAGTATTATTTGCCACTCTCCCGCTGACTGATGGGGCAACATTACAAGCAATATCAGCATACCAATAAACATGAAGGCAGGACCACTTACAATCGCAAAGCGCATTTTCCCACCCTGCCAACTAGCACTGAGCATTTCCCCAATCGTCCAACCAATTGCCGCAGTGGCGACCATATAACCAGAAGCTAAAGGAGATTGCCCGTGCAGAATTTGCAGAAAATAGGGAACAAAAACATCACCCGCCAGCCCTATCACTAAAAGCGAGATAGTAACGAATAAGATCAGATGGGGAGAGTGCCAATTCAACGCATTTTCTGGAAATAATTTTGCTGAAGTTCGGGATTCATAGATAACCAATAAGGATACCAATATTACTGCTGTAACAATGCCAAGAATATTGATACGCACATCTTGTGACAAACTCCCTGAGGAAACTGCGAGTACAGCAGCAGATAGCAGAATAAGCTGCACAACGGGTAACGCTGTTTTCGTTGTATTATCTACCTGTTTTTGAGGGAGAATCCGATAAGTGAATAAGGCATACAACAAAATAATAGGCAACATAATGCCAAACGCATAACGCCACACATTCATTTCAGCAAAAATACCGCCAATAGCTGGCCCGATCAGGGTTGACACCCCCCATACTCCTGAAATTAATGCCATCGCTCGTGGCCAAAGCGATTGTGCAAATACCAAATTAATCATTGAATAGGAAAGTGCAAAGAGAAATCCACCTCCAAGCCCCTGTATGGCTCTCCCAATCAGCATAATTTCCATTGTTGGTGCTAAAGTACAAAATAAACTGCCAATGAAAAAAATCAGTGCTGCAACCAAATAAGCATTTCTTGCACCTGATGCACTCAGAAGTCGTGCTGAGAGTATCGATCCGATAATAGATGCTACAACAAACAGCGTTGTATTCCAGGCATAAAGGTTCAATCCCCCGATATCCTTTACAACAGAAGGCAAAATCGTAATCGCAATCAAAGTATTAACAGCCATCAATCCTACACCCAGTGAAAGCGCTATCGCACTCGGTGCATTTTTACTGGAAAACAGATCCCTCCAGCGATTTTCTTCAGTCATTGCCATGATGATTATTCCTGAACCCAGGTTGAGTTGTGAAATTTGTTACGTTAAATTAAACAAGATAAATCTTGGAATAAATTACTGTCAGGTTCAACAATATGTCAAGCATTGACTTGGAAAATAGCATGATGACGCCACACTCTGTGAGTGAACGATTATTGATGCTATTAAAAACACGAGGTGCTATGCAATCTGCTGATGCTGGTAAGATATTAGGCACCACTGCGGAAGCAGCCCGACAACAGTTTGTGAAACTGGCTAAAGAGGGTTTGGTTGAAGGGCACTCAGAAACCAGGGGAGTCGGTCGTCCTATTCAGCTTTGGTATCTGACCGACAAAGGGAACGCTAAATTTCCCAATACTCATGCAGAATTAACCGTCCAGATGATTACGATTATCCGCGATCAATTAGGTGAATCAACTTTGGATTTAATTATCAAATCTCGTGAAAAAGAAGTTTCTGATAATTATAAAACCGCAATGGAAGGAGCAACTGGATTACAGGAAAAAATTGAGCGGCTGGCTAAGATACGCTGCCAGGAAGGTTATATGGCTCAATATATCGTTCAGGAAGATAATTCAGTTTTGTTTGTTGAAAATCACTGCCCAATCTGTGCAGCCGCCAGCATATGCCAGGGTTTTTGTCGCGCTGAACTCAAAATGTTTCGGGAAATTCTGCAAGCGCAAGTGGAAAGAACTGAATATATTCTGAACGGTGCCCGACGCTGTGCTTACCGCATTACACCATTGAAATAGACCAGATAAAGCTTACATATAAAACCTACACGATTGAACGCATGTAGGTTTTATATGCGGCAATATTTACACAGCAGCCAGATTATTCTTTACCTGCCACAAATAACTGCTGGTAAATATAATGCTTATAGCTCTCCACTAATGCTTTGTCCTGACAGTCATTAAGTTCACCACCACATAAATGACGCATCGTTATATTAGCCTGATAGAATGGCGGAATTGTTAACCGAGCTCTTTCCAAAATCATCCCGCCGAGAAAAGAAATATCTGTCAGCTTACCGATGGTCATAGGCGTTCCCTGTTTCAGATTATCCCGCATCGTAAATTGAGTCAGATATGCCGGATTAGGCAGTGAAGAGGAATATTGGTTAAAATCGATATTAGGTTGATGATCACCAAATGAGAGAAAAACTGTCGGCTTATCACGTTTAGCCACAAATTCACTGAATTCTTTGATAGCTGGATCCGATGTCGTGATCTTTTCCATATAGTGGCTGAATTTTCCTATTGCCGATGAATCTTCAAGTTTGCCCGTCAATCCATAATCATCGCTATAGTTCTCTTCATAAGGCCCATGCTCGTACATAGTCAGAGCGTAAATAAATATGGGTTTATCCGTCTCCTCAGCCAGGAGAGTTTTCACGTAAGACAATATATCTTGTGTCCTGATCTGCCACAAATTCTCATCCATACTTGCTGGATAACCCAACTCTTGTGGCTGGATAATGCGATCAACACCCAATGTTTGGTACGCATGTCCGGCATGATAGGCAGATTTATTAAATGGCGTCAGCACCACAGTGTAATAACCATTGTCTTTCATGGCATGAAACAGGCTATTTTGCAGATGATCAACCACAAAATAAAACACAGAATTTTTACGCGAGCCGAAGTCATCAGTATCTAATCCAGTCAGGATAGAGAACTCTGATAGCCATGTTCCACCACCAAAGGTTTGTACCCGGAGTGGACTTTGCGCGCTGACCCCTGCATCATGCTGAAACATAAAAAGGTCTGGTAACCGGGTATTCGCCGGTAACTGATAAATATGCGGATTAACCGTAGATTCCTGTAATAATACAATCACATCCGGTTTTACATCTGCTTGTGGTTCAGGCAGAGTGACATTTTTCGCCTGCTGCAAAAAATAATCTGCTGATACACCAAACTTAGGAGATTGATACTCTACATCTTTAGCTGACATAACCATATTAGTCATGGTCCCACGCCCTTTGGGTAATTCAGCCTGCCATTCGTTATGGTAAGCATTGACGGTAAGATTGACACTCCCAACACCGGCAGCAACCAATACAACACTCAACGCCCGCCATTTTAGCCCTCGCACCGGATTCGCACTTCTCCAGCTCAGGAACATATTGAAGATTAGCCAAACCAACATCGCTACTACTGCAAGACCAGCTAACCAATAGTGGCGCAGTGTTTCCTGATTTGAAGGATCGAGCATAATATTCAAATCAGAGAACATCAGTTGGTCTTTATAGTAGTGAACTTTTAGCTGGTTGAGGAATTTGATGATAATAAAAAGGGTTCCGGTAAATACTGCGGAAAACAACCAACGTGCTGAAATAAGAAATACCAGTCCAAAGAGTGTACTAAATACACTAACAGAAACTAACGCAGGATAGATATCAGCACTTTTTTCAAATACTAATACCAGAGCTGCGAGTAACAATATCCCCAAATAAACCCCTGAGATTATTTTTTTCTTCATACTTTACTGTGTTCCATGCATGAGTCCAGTTTCACACCAGCCGATGAAAATAGCACAGGTTTCCCGACATACTGTAGACAAAATAAAGCAAGTCTTTCAGTACCTAATGTGCCAACCTGACAGATAAGGGTAAGTTTTTAAAAAATCTATCACCATGATTCTACTGTTAACACTATGTTGGTTAATGTAATAGCAATTAACTATTAAATTTAAAATCTGCTGAATAAATTGGCGATCACAGTGACAAATAAGAGTATTATCAGAATGAAATCCTGTTAATAACTATATTTACAATCTAGGTTAAATTAGATTGGACAGTACGATCATGATTATTCTTATTGATTAATATATTGAAAATAGAAGAGATTGATGATGAAACTAACACCTGAAAAATTGTGCTCTGCGATAGAAGAATATGCCCTCCAGCCAGAGAAGGAACGACATTTAACCCCAAAACAAGTTCAGTGGTTTGCCAATCCAGAGAATATCTTTTTGATGATCACTACGGCATTAACTCTACCTGAGGAAACTATGGATGATATAGGGGACAGCGTCCAAGATTGGCTTGAAGTTGCCATCTCAGAACTCGCGTTAATCGCTGTCAATTCACCTAAGGAAGTTAAACAACAATTTGAACAAGCTATTGAACTAATTCTAAATTATGCTAAAGAAAACTTCGAGCTGCATAGTGAAAACGTATTGTTATGCTCCTCAATATTGAAGAGATACCAGTTTCACATCAAAGCTGACATTGCCCAATTGTTGGATATTACAAAACGTACCGATAGCACAAATGTGGCTTCTTTTCCTCAAAAGCCTCCCAAATTAAAACAACTCATTCATGAGCTTAATCTTCAATCCGGCATCGAATTCATTGAATTTTTTGAAGATGGTTTTTCTGTTGCACCCCCTGACGCGTTACACCATATACTGTCGGAAGTCATACAGTATTCATGGGGTATTGATGCACTACTTTTGCTAACTCAATACTTTGAGGAACCAATAGCGCTTACCAGTGCACAAGTGCTGGATCAATGTTCTTCTTCTGCCTGGAAAAATTTATCCTATTTGCAGCTTATAAACCTGTGTGCTCGCTTCAACCGCCATTCTTCAATTAAACCCTATATGAAGCAATGGAAAAAACGAGCACTGGCACACCATAAGGCACGGGCGACAGCAGAAATATACGAAATATACGCCACCCAAGTTGACGGTAATGATTGCGCTAGCATGATGATGAAAGCCACACTGGATGGTCAGGAATACCAGATAAGTATGATGTTGGATTTTAAATCTGGTATCCGGGAAACCTTATTGAATACCGTCCCTGACCAAACACTCAGTGAGTTAATAGCACAATTAAGCACCGATACCAGTGTTGAATTTACGCTTGTTTCTCCAGACTGGCTGCAACAAGTGCTACCGTGGATCTTTTCCGTTCAGCAAGCTAAAAATACACCTCTCGACCTTTACTCACTTTATTGGTTGTCACAATTGCCTATCGACTGGACTCAACCAGAAGAGTTTAATCTTGAACAATGGAGCCAGAAATTGGGTTATGAGGTAAACCCGAAACGGCAAGAGCAGAGTCGCCTCGGTTACTTCAGCCTCGGCCAATCTGTTGAATCAGCACTCATGATGAGCTGGCTGGCACCAGAAGAATGTATATTGAAAGCGAAAAAACCCAGAGACTTATTGAAACTCTACTATTATGCAAACAAGGACGTGTTTACCGGGCGTCTGACTTACTCCGCCGCTGTCGAGAGATATAAGCTATCACCAGAAGAGAAACGTTTGACGAATGAATATCTGGATTTGGCTCATGCGCTCCACGATCCCGCGATAAACCGTAAGAGATTTGGTTTATTTGATACCCTGTCTGAATTCAGTTTTCAGCTCTTTACTATGGATCTGGATGACCTCTCTTCTTCAATCCCACCACAAGGGTTGGTTATCAAAATTAGCTTACTGGAAGCAAGTCCTGCTATCTGGCGTCGGGTTCATATCAGTAACCAGATGACACTGAATGAATTGCATGATGTGATACAAAATGTCATGGGATGGGAAAATGTGCACTTGTTCCGTTTTGAACTTGGGGGAATAGAAATCCCGGAAGAAAATTATGACCAGGTATGTATTGGTTTATTCTTACGTGATATTGGTGATGAACTCAACTACCAGTATGACTTTGGTGATGACTGGCTCCATCAGGTAACAGTAGAGAAGGTGCTTGAAAAAGATGTCCTTCAGCCTAAAGTTACCGCAGGTAACGGAGTCTGCCCAACTGAAGATTCTGGCGGTATTTGGGAATGGAATTATTTACTCAAGTTGAGAAAGAGAAAACTATTGACCGAAGATGAAGCAGAGCACTTGGAATATATCGGGTTGTCCCCAAGTGAATCACTTGAACCTTTTGATAAACAAGAAGCAAATCATAGGCTCAGAAAACTATTCGAATAGTTTTTTATTCGAATTAAAGAACTGTTCAAGCAATAAAGTCAGTAAAACCAGAGAAGAAAATAGTCTCTGGTATTTTTACTGACAACGCAAGCGCCGGATTGAGCCGATGATATTCAATCAACAGCATCATAAATTAATCCGATGGAGAATGAAGCAGATGAGTAACACAAGGTCAGGAAACCACTTAATCACTAATGAGATTTGCGGTACTTCCCGTATCTATGTACAACAAAAAAATCATCTGAGCAGCCCCAAACTGGATCGGGTGGCAGAAGAAGTCCCCATTGCCTTAGTTTACAACGGCATTTCTCATGTTGTGATGATGGCAAGTCCGAAAGATCTCGAACATTTCGCAATTGGCTTCTCATTATCGGAAGGACTGATCATTTCTCCACAGGAAATTCGTGGTATTGATTCAATTATCAGTTGTCACGGCGGCATTGAATTACATATCGAACTCTCCAGTCGCCGTTTTGCTGAATTGAAAGAGCGCCGTCGCAGTATGGCTGGCAGAACGGGTTGTGGTATTTGTGGCACCGAACAGCTATCTGAAATATTTCGCCCAATCACTCCCCTGCCCTTTACACAAAATTTCTCATTAAGCTATCTGGATCAGGCGCTTTCACAATTACCCCGTTTGCAAAATATCGGTGCAATAACGGGTTGTACACATGCTGCTGGTTGGATTGACTTAGAAGGAAATTTACTGGGTGGATGCGAAGACGTTGGTCGTCATGTTGCATTGGATAAGTTACTGGGAATGCGATCCAAAACAGGTTGGCAGCAAGGAGCCGTTTTGGTTTCCAGCCGGGCCAGTTACGAAATGGTGCAAAAATCCGCCAATTGTGGCGTGGAAATAGTGTTTGCAGTTTCTGCCGCTACTTCACTTGCAATCGAAGTAGCGGAAAAATGTAACCTGACACTGGCAGGTTTCTGTAAGCCGGGACGAGCGACAGTATATACACACCCTCAACGGTTAAAAGATTAATCAAGGCTATGAAACACCCACAAATTGGGTTCGATGTAGTGGGCCATCTGTTTCTCCGTATCCACCACCAATGGCACTAATCCACCTGGAATGATGTATTCCCCACTTTGTGGGAATTTCATACTTATCCATTCTTGCCACTCTTCCACTGTACCGTAAATATTCATCGAACGGAGTGCAGGTTTGATGATTTTGGCCCCTAAACGCCAATGAGTACGTATCCAGGGATCAAATGGCTCCCCTTTTTCATTTTTCCAGTTACAGTATTCAACAAAATCTTGCAGTGGATAACAACTTTTCAGACTTGGCCTGACAGGAACAACCATCCCTTGCAACCCCGCTTCACGAGCGGTTTGTTTCACACTATCAATTAATAAAGCCGGAACATGATGTCCACGGAATTCAGGATCAACAGTCACAGACAAAGCTGACAGCATATTTGCTTGCTTTTTTCCCTTAGCCTCTGCACCCTTACGCAATACTGCATCCCAACCATCGTCAGGCAGTTGATTTAAGGAAGTTTGCTCCCACGGAAAAGGAATTGAATTCAATAATCCAATCAGACGTTCTTGTTGCCCTTGTTTAAGGATGGCACATTTTTGAAAATGACTAAAATCAGGCTCATATAACGTATCCCAATATTGCTCGACCACCTCACCATGATCTACAAATTCCGGCCAACTGGCACTGATAAGATCATAGGATGCTTCCCTAAAATCTTTCCTTTCTTTAGCTGATTGAATAATGATTTTGGCGTCCATAACAGGTTCCATATTAAACAGATATCAGATTGATAAATATAAAGACATTCTTAATAGAATTTGAGTTATGCTCATGCAAAAAAAAGCTTCTCCGAGTATAAGTAACTATTTCACTGAATAAAATTAGATTATTAATACCACAACAATATAAAGTGTTTAAGTTTACCAACCTCACACTTTTGACAAAAAGAAAATTGTTCCCCTTCTATCAAAAAAAGAAAAAGTCAAATAAATTCATTATATTATACAAAAACCACTTTTAACCACCCCACACAACAAAAACAAACAAGAATTATTATCATTTACATTATCATATGAAAAGTGTAATTTCCTTTGCGCAGTAAATCAGTTCATTTTTCATGATGGGGTAAAAAGGAACCCCTATTCCAAACGAGGATAATAATGAGAAAGATTAAAGTATTAGTCGCCGCTGTAGGCGCCTTAGGATTTATGGCACAGGCTCAGGCAGCAGTAGGATTTGGTCAGAGTCAAGTAAGTACACCATCATATATTAAGGTTGGGAAAACCGAAGCGGGTCGTGGTCCACACGGTGGCGGAGCAGGTGAACCGGGTATAGGTGTCAGTTCTATCTACGGTGGTCAAATCACTGGGTTTGCTGGTCTGACCCGTATGGCTCCAGCCGATAATAATGGCATTCATAATATCTCAATGGCGGGTGCTCCGGGTACGCACGGTGGTATGGGAGTATTTCATTTCAGCAAAGTTGCCAATGCGGATGTTTACTTTGGTGAATGGTCCCAGACGGGTAATGCCAATGATCCAACCCATACGGTTTATTACGCTGGCAAGGATGTCACTACCAACATTCCAACCGATGGTACAGCAACTTATACAGTGACAGGTATTAACCAATACAGCGGTAATAATGCTCTGTCCGGTGAATTTACCGCAGATTTTGGTGAAAAAACACTGGTTGGTTCGATGGCCAATAACACAATGGAAATTGGCATTGATGCCCAAATCCAATCTGATGCGAAATTTGTAGGTAGGGCACTCACAGGGGATCTTATTGGGAAAACAGAAGGTCATTTCTTTGGTGACAGTGCATCCAGTCTGGCTGGATATGCCAAATTTGACGATGACAGATCCAAAGATACCGCCTTCGGTGGTACTAAACAGTAATTGTTAATTTTTTAGAGAACAGTGCCCCAAATGGGTACTGTTCTCTGTTTTTATTTTTTCTAATAGCATGAACTTTGTGATCTGGTTTCCCCAATGTTTGACAATAGAAAAACGCCAATATTATTAACAGCATTGATAGCCTTATGCTTTTCTTTATCCACTTATGCTGATGAAGATACCTCACGTAAAATCTGGCAAGAGGCACAACATAATCAACAGGAAAAAGAAAACAATCTGATTACCCCTGATCCCATTTTTACCGAGGACAACGCTTCATCTATTGTCATTAATGGGCGAACATTTCAGGTAGAAAATAATCTAAATGATATCGGTCAGGCTCTCTATCTTGCCGTAAACCACCGACAATGGCCGGATGTCAGTCGCTTTCTCGCCGCTTACCAAAAATTATCCGGGCATGATGCTATGTTGGTGAATTTTGCCCAGGGTGGGCTGGCACGTTTTGAAGGTGACTTGGATCTCGCTGCCTATCATTATCAACAAATTCTGAACCAACAACCCGATTTTCTTCGCATCAAACTAGAATTAGCTCGTGTCTATTTTGAAGATCATAAAAACCGGGAAGCTGAAGACCTGTTCTCAGCATCGAGTGAACCGCAACAGTTACCAGAAGCAGTTTTAAAGAACATTAACAGTTACCTGGAAGCCATAAAACTGAGAAATGGTTGGCGTGGCTCATTCTCTGCTGGTTATGCCTATAACGATAACGTCAATATGTCTCCTGATCAGGAAAGCTTCTCTCAGTATTATGACCTAAAGAATAACCGATTCTTTCAAAGCCAAGTCCCCAGAGCCATCAAGGCATGGGGGATGTCTTATGATGCTACATTAAACCGGCGCTACCAGCTTATCGGCCATCACGGTATTTTTGGGCGTGGTCTGATTTATGGTGAAAACTATCGTGATTACCACGATGAGAACGAAAACACTTTCCAGCTAATCGGTGGCTACAATTATAAAAACAGGAGCCACAATATCTCTTTTGGTCCTGTGTTTGAATATAAGCAGCGTGCTGGTGATACCTTTTATCGCGCCACAGGTCTCAAAACTGAGTGGGGATGGGGAATTACCTCCCAAACAGCTCTTAATATTGAACTTGAGCACAAACAATTGCGCCATCAGCAACATTACCGCAGAAAAGATGGCGCACTCACCTCTTCTTACCTCACCTTATCCCACGCCATTAACAAAGAATTTATCCTGTTTGGCGGCGGTGACTGGGTTTACCGGGATAACGACCTGCATCCCGCAGACCGTTATCAACAATGGGGTGCACGTGCCGGGATTGCCGGGCAAATCTACCGCGGTATAAATGGCTCACTATTTGCCACACTGCGGGATCGGCGCTTTGGCGCTTACAGCCCGATGCTTAGGGCCAGACGTCAGGATACGGAGCAAATTTACACTGCTGTTATCAAAATTCCTGCCGCTGAAATATTGGGCATGACCCCCTCTGTGACTTTCCGCCACCGACGCAATCACAGCAATGTGGATTGGTTGTACAGCTTTAACAAAAACGAAGTGCTGATCAGGCTGGAAAAATATTTTTAAGTAAAATCTGATGATTTTTATTTGTACGATGATAATTGAGGCAGGAAATATCAATGGCATATCGACTCAAAACCCGGCTTACCCCCACCACAGTGGCCTTATCACTGGCATTTTCACTGGCAGCACCACCTCTGTTTGCTGAATCCAAACCTGCGATCACAGCCCCAAACGGCAAGACTGATTTAGGTAAAATTCGGGTTACAGATAGCAGTCATAAAGATGAAGCCGGTTATGATGCGGTCTATGACAAAGATATTTCTAATATCTATATCGGCAAAAAGCAGATCGAGCGCTACAAAGGTGCATCTCCTGCCGATGTCATTAAAGGTGCCGCAGGTGTATACAGCGGTGATGCCCGCAATAGTGGTGCCTTAGATATTAATATCCGTGGTATTCAGGGGCAGGGACGTGTTCCCGTCACTATTGATGGAACGGAACAGGCCATTACCGTTGGGCGTGGTTACAACGGTGCTAATAACCGCAACTATATTGACCCAAACTTAATCAGCAGTATTGAAATCGAAAAAGGCCCCTCCCTGAATCGTAAAGTCAAAGGATCTATCGGGGGCGCAGTCGCTATCAAAACACTAAATATTGATGATGTGGTGCCGGAAGGAGAAACGTTTGGCATCAATACCAAACTGGAAACCAGCAGTAATTCAGTCAGAGAGCGTATCCCTTCTTTGTCACTGGGGCAGGATTACCGCGATATTCCTGACTTTACCTACAAAGATGCTGAAACTGATCCTGCCTTGAAAATCACGCCACATTCATCAAAAGACAATAAACTGTTTGGTTTCAAAGACAATGCATTCCGTATCGCCGTGGGCACAAGGCAGCAATATTTTGATTTGATGCTGGCTTATGCTTATCGCCGTCAGGGTAACTATTTTGCCGGTAAAGGTGGAGCCCATCGTTATGATGAAGCCGTTACAGAAGCTGATGAAAAACTGATAACTGAACCACAAACAAGTTTAGACCCTTATCTGCCCTTTGCTGCCCGCATCTACCGCCCCGGTAATGAAGTTCCTAATACTTCCAGTGAGATGCAATCTGTGTTAATCAAAAACACCTGGCACTTCACCGACGATCAAGCACTACAACTCAGTTTTCGTAATACTCGCATGGATTTTGGCGATATTATGCCTTCAAGACTAGCAATGGTATTTACTGAAGACAATGTGGTTCCTCAGTGGCCGCTGGCTAATGTCCGTCAACAAGCAGCCAACCTGACTTATAAATGGCATCCTACTGAAAACCCCTATATCGATTTCGATATAAACTTGTGGACAACCCGCACGACAGGTAATACCAATACCGCGGGTGGATATCCCCGTAGTCCGGTTAGCCGGGATCGTAGATGGGAAAAAGAGCGCGACAAAAAGACCCCCGATATTGATGGCACATTGATAAATACAGCCGTCACCAATTCCCAAAATAATCGCTGGGGCGTGGATATTTCTAATAAATTTGAGCTGACCCGCAATCTGGACTTGACCCTGATAGGAAATTTCCAACACGAACATCTGAATTCCAACGATGAATATAATCCCCAAAATATGTACTTTTTCCAGTCACCGGCAAGAAAAGGACAGCGTCAAGAAATCAATCTCGCTTTTAACTTTGATTGGCGCCCTGCTTCATGGCTGGCATTAAGTGCTGGTGCTAAACGTGTTTCCTATTGGTCCAAAGATGATTTTCTCAATGAACGTCGTGCCGCGAGAGATGGACGTTATAAAAAAGTGGGTGATTCCATCGGGCATGAGATGAGTTATTGGCGAACACTAACAGCAGAAGAAGCCACTCTGATACAAAAAAGAAAAGGCTATATACAATCGATTAAAGCCTCAAAAATGAACCTGATGGAAAAACTCAAACTTCTTAGGAAGCTAGATGCTAAATATCCAGATATTGGTGAAACTCCTCCTGACCAACGTGATAGCTGGACACGCAAAATGATTGAGGAAAAATTTACTTGGAATTATGACTCCAGTAATGGCCAACTCCCCAAAAACAATAATCCCTATTTCAACGGTCAACTGGATATGAATGAAAGGGTTATCGACCCAATAAGCGGCAAAGAAGTTTATAAATATGAGTATGGCATAGAAGTCGATGCAAATAGTGTATCTGGCTCTGATCCTACCGATCCCTGGGAACCAGCCCCAAAACGTAAGGATCACGCATGGGCACCAACATTTTCTGCTACGGCCTATATCACCGACAATTTCCGAATCTATACCCGTTATGCTGAAGCAGTAAGAATGCCGAGTATTTTTGAAGATACTGTCGGTTTTTCAGGCTTTAAAGCAAATTACACAGGCCTAAACTTCAAACCAGAACGAGCCAAAACCACAGAAGTGGGTTTCGTCTATGATTTCAGCCAATTGGTTAATGCTGAGCGCAATGCCGATATCAAACTCTCCTATTACAACACCGTTATTGAAAATGTGTTCGACCGGGATAATACCTATCGTTTTTCCCAACTGGATAAACAAAAACTGGCTGGTCTGGAGTTACAGGCGCGTTACGACAACGGTAGTATCTTTACCGATATTGGCTTGGTCTACAATATGAAAAACAAGGTGTGTGACAATAACTCAGTCGCAAGAATGGACTCCCAGAATCGTTATGGTATCCCTGAATGTATTGACGGTGGTTTTCCAGGAGGTTATCTGCGTACTTCCATTCAACCGAAATATTCAGCTAATCTGAATATCGGCGGACGTCTGTTTGATGAAAAACTGGAGCTAGGCAGCCGGATGCTCTATCACAGCGGAGCGGAAAACAAAGATGAAAAATGGCTGATGAATATCTTGCCAGATGTTTACAAAGGGCAGTCCAACAATCCAATGCGCTGGAATCCGGTATTCACTGTTGATGCTTATGTTAGCTATCAGATCACCCCTACCCTATCAATGGAGCTGACTGGTACTAACTTAACCAACCGCTATTATCTTGATCCGCTGACGCGCTCAATGATACCGGCACCGGGCAGAACCTTTAAACTCAGTCTTACCAGCCAGTTTTAGAGGATAATATGATCAACACAGCTATATCAGACAACTCTGTTAACTATGTTCCATTGACACTCAATAAACGCTTTCTGGTTGGTATCCTGATTGCTGTTTTAGTGCATACCAGTCTGATATGGCTGTTAAACCGACATACAGATTCTTACGATGAGAGTGCTCAACATCTCAACCAAAATTCGCCTGAAAAAGAGTTTTCGATCACTATGGTAGCGGTTTCATCGTGGAAGGAGGAACCGGAGTTTGTTGAATTATCTCAGCTACTGCCAACTGTTCCTGAATCACCAACAACGCCAGCAATTACACTGGATAAAAAAGTTCAAACAGAAAAAAAGATCGAGAAACCTGTCGAGCCAGTTAACATTCAAGAGCCGAAAAAGCAGCGGAAAGAAAAACCAAAAGAAAAACCGAAAGAAAATGGAGAAAAACAATCCGTTCAACCCGCTCAGGAACAGCACCTAAAAGAGCTGGAAACCAATGGCATTGAGCAGATCAATTCACAAGGCGGCATGAGCAGAGCGACAACTTCACAACCAGTGATGGGTCAAGGTCATAGTGAATCAGATAATTACCGCACAAAACTCAGACAGGAAATTGAACGTCATAAACGTTATCCCCGCAAAGCAAAACGAATGAGACAGGAAGGCACGGTGACCGTCAATTTTACACTGCAAAATGATGGTTCCATCACCACAGCCAGAGTCGTTCAATCCTCCGGTTACAGTGCAATGGATAATGAGGCGTTAAAAGCACTCAGTCTTGCTAAGTCCATTGGTCCGAAACCTGCAAATCTGGCGGCAGATATCACACTGAAAATTAGCTTTGAGTTGGATTGAAAAATCACTTTTTAGCTTGAAGTCAGTTGCCCTGGATATTCCGGTTCTTTTCATCACTTCTTACATGGAACAGCAATTTTTACTGAAAAATTTTCCCGGAATTTATACCGTATTACGGGGATAACTAAAGCTCCAAAAACTGTGCTCCAAAAAACTAAAATCGGAGCACAATGGATTAGAATCCTTTCCCTCAATGAATAAAATTTTTCAAATCAGCCGATATCATTTGAAATAGCTTTATGTTTTTGCGACTTTCAGAATATTATTTCCCAATACAAAAACTTGAGAAAATCCGGCCAAGCAGATCATCGGAAGTAAATTCTCCCGTGATTTCACTCAATGCTTGTTGTGCTAAACGCAGTTCTTCCGCCAACAACTCTCCTGAACGGGCAAATACTAATTGTTGATAACCTTCCTGCAAATGTTCTGCTGCGGTATTCAGGGCCTGTAAGTGACGACGACGGGCAAGAAAACCGCCTTCGGTATTACTGTTGAAGCCCATGGTTTCTTTTAGATGATCACGCAGCAAGTTAATGCCATCACCTTCACGGGCAGAAAGGCGGATCAATGAATGACCATTTACCTCTGATACACCGGTTTCTTCTCCGGTCATATCTGTTTTATTACGAATAACCGTAATAGGCAGAGATGCAGGCAGACTTGCCATAAATTCCGGCCAGATTTGTGCAGGTTCGATAGCATCGGTTGTCGTACTGTCCACCATAAACAGTACTCTGTCAGCTTGTTCGATTTCTTGCCATGCGCGTTCGATACCGATGCGTTCTACTTCATCACTGGCTTCGCGCAAACCTGCGGTATCAATCACATGCAACGGCATGCCATCAATATGAATATGCTCGCGCAAAACATCACGTGTTGTCCCCGCAATATCAGTGACAATCGCAGCTTCACGGCCAGCCAACGCATTCAGCAAACTGGATTTACCTGCATTTGGACGACCTGCTATCACCACGTTCATCCCTTCACGCAAAAGACTGCCTTGACGTGCTTGTGAACGAACTTGCTCAAGTTCTGCAATCACTTCATCCAACCTGGCCTCTATCTTGCCATCGGAAAGAAAATCAATTTCTTCATCAGGAAAATCAATCGCCGCTTCAACATAGATACGCAGGTTAGTCAGCGCTTCTACCATTTGATGAACCTGTTTGGAGAATGTTCCTTGCAAAGAGTTCATCGCAGAACGGGCAGCCTGTTCCGAGCTGGCATCAATCAGATCCGCAATTGCCTCAGCCTGAGCTAAGTCAAGTTTATCATTCAGAAATGCACGCTCAGAAAACTCTCCCGGATTCGCGATGCGCACACCGGAAATTGCCAGAATACGTTTCAACAGTAAATCAAGAATAACCGGCCCGCCATGGCCTTGGAGCTCCAGCACATCTTCACCAGTAAATGAGTTAGGACCTGGAAAATAAAGGGCAATACCTTGATCTAATACAGAACCATCCAGATCACAAAACGGCAGGTAGTCGGCATAACGGGGTTTCGGGAGTTTTCCCAATACCACCTCAGCAACTTCCGCAGCTTTGGGGCCAGAAATACGCAGAATGCCTACACCGCCTCGTCCCGGAGGAGTGGCCTGAGCGACTATCGTATCGGTGGTATTCATGAAATTCTCTCTTTTATCAATTTTCTTAAATAGCAAAGGCGGCCAATGACCGCCCTCTATATATTTTTTTAAAAATCTATTTTTAAAAGACTTATTTTTTAGAAAGATCTACTTTCTTTTCGCGAGTATGTAAACCACGTTTTTCCAGACTGCGGAAAATAACCTGCTGTTGGATAATAGTAACCAGGTTACTGACGATATAATACAGCACCAGACCAGACGGGAACCACAAGAAGAAGATGGTAAACACGACTGGCATATAAGTCATGATCTTCTGCTGCATTGGGTCAGTGACGGTAGTTGGTGACAGTTTCTGGATCACAAACATAGTCACACCCATCAGCAATGGCAGGATGTAATACGGATCTTGCGCAGACAAGTCCTTAATCCAGCCCATAAATGGTGCATGACGCAGTTCAACAGATCCCATCAGCATGTAATACAATGCAAGGAAGATTGGCATCTGAATCAACAAAGGTAAACAGCCACCCAATGGGTTTACTTTCTCTGTCTTGTACAACGCCATCATTTCCTGACTCATGCGCTGACGATCATCACCGTAACGCTCACGCATCGCAGTAATTTTCGGTTGCAACAGGCGCATTTTCGCCATAGAGGTATATTGCGCCTTAGTCAGCGGATACATAATACCACGAACGATAAAGGTAATAGCAATAATGGAGAAGCCCCAGTTACCAATGAATTCATGCAGGAATTTCAATAATTTGAACAGAGGTTGGGAAATAAACCACAACCAACCGTAATCAACAGTCAGATCCAGATGTGGAGCAACCGCTGCCATTTTGTCCTGAATTTCAGGGCCAACCCACAAGGTAGAAGAAACGGACTGTTTACTGTTAGGAGCGACATCAACAGAAGCACCTTGATACCAGATTTCCGCTAATTTTTTATCTTGATGTCGAGTGTAGAAAGTGCTGGTTTCGTTTTGATTCGGGATCCAAGCTGCAGCAAAATATTGCTGCAACATCGCTATCCAGCCACCTTTTGTAGATAAAGATAAGTCCTTATCTTCAATATCACTAAAGCTGTATTTTTTGTATTTTTCATCATCTGATGAATAAGCAGCACCACGATAAGTGTGCAGAGCAAAGTTGTTGCTACCTGTATCACGATGCGTTGGTAATTCAACGCTCTGTTTCAGCTTACCAAAAAACGCAACTTCTAACGGTTTGTCAGTCACGTTATCAATGCTGTAATCAACAGAAACCGCGTAACCGCCACGTTTCAGAACAAATGTTTTAACGTAAACTACACCATCCGGCGCAGTGTAAGTCATCGGAATACGCAACTCATTCTGATCATCAGCCAGAACATAATTCGTTTGTGTTGTGTTATATAAAGGACGTTCTTTATAACGTTTTGCGTTATCAGGGCCATCTTGACCCACTAATCCACTTTGAGCCTGATAAGTAAATTCAGGGGTTGATTCAAGCAGTTTGAACGGTGTCTTGGAACCCATAGTATCAGGATAGGCCAGCAGGTCAGCCTCTTCAATATCACCACCACGGGTATTGATGTGCAACGTAAGCACATCCGTTTTCACGGTGATCAGTTTGCCTTGCCTATTGCCTGCTTCGCTACTCAGCGTACTTGTTTGGTGCGAGATCTGTACTGTTGGTTGTGGGTTCTTATCCTTCTCCCACGCCTGCCAGACCAAGAACGAAACAAACAGCAAAGCGATGAGAAGGAGATTGCGTTGCGAATCCATCGTTAATGTTCTCTGTTATCTTCGTTTTTTCTAGGTGGGACAGGATCATCACCACCTTCGTGTAAAGGGTGGCATTTTAATACGCGTTTCACCGTTAACCAACTGCCTTTTATCATTCCAAACCTTCGTAATGCCTCAATACCATATTGGGAACAAGTAGGGTTGAAACGACAACGAGGCCCCAGTAGTGGACTAATCACTAACTGATAACCTCTGATTAAAATAATCAAGAGGCGCGAGCCAAGCGACAGTGACGACGCCATAATTTGCCTAACGTTTCCGTTAGCTCACGGTTATCAAGCTCAGCGACCCCTTTCCTCACCAAAATGACAAAATCCATGGAAGGCAATTTATGTTGGTTTAAACGAAAACTTTCACGAGCCAATCGCTTAATACGATTACGCTCATGAGCACGTTTAACATTTTTTTTGGCGACGGTTAGACCGATGCGGGGATGCCCCAGCTCATTAAGGCGTCCAAGAATGGTGATCTCTGCGGAACTTGCCCGTTGTGGCTGCTGGAAAACATAAGTGAAATGCTCGGGAGTTAACAAACGTAACTCCCTCGGAAAAGCGAGCTTAACCATTTGGAATGGTTAGCTTTATTACTTAGAAACAGTCAGACGAGCACGGCCTTTCGCACGACGGCGAGCCAGAACCTGACGACCATTTTTAGTGGCCATACGAGCGCGGAAGCCGTGAGTACGGTTACGCTTCAGTACGGATGGTTGAAAAGTGCGTTTCATAGCGATTTCTACCTAACTTAAAATTTGTAACTGATTCAGCAAATGCGTTGGCGACCAGTGAGAAATAAGTAGACACCGATGCCTCAATCGCAACATCAATATATAGAAAGAGGCAGGATTGTAATAAAATGTACTACCCTTAGTCAATCCAAGATGACGCGAGCCTGACCGCGCTTCAATCGGTGTCAGACTTGTTGCTACCTAATATTTTGCTATTTAAAGTGTTAACCCTGACTTCCACCAGCCACAGCCAGAAAAAATCGTTCGGCATTACACACAGGGTGCAAGATTATACGGACTGTGTAACAAAGCGCAAGGATGCAACACAGATCCTGACATTTGATTAGTAATCATACTGCTGTTTTCCCTTTGAATTTTAAACGATAACTAAATGGGATTTGCTATATACCATGATTACACTACAGTATCTTCTATGGGCTTTATATTCTACGAGTACCAACGCGTGGTGATCTCCCTGTGGATAAAAAGCGTCAAAGCTGTGTAAAAGAATGAGGATTTATATCGTCTTTTGCGTTATGATCATTGGTCACGATTCCGATCTCGCTGTACGGATCGTTGGGAGAGCGATGAAAGTAAAAGTCGCCACAAGGTACTGCGAGCTTTCTCATCGGTAGATGTTCTTATCGGTAATATTCATATCGGTAAAAACGTTCTCATCGGTAAATAGTAATGTCTTGTGCCCAGTATAACGTATCTATTTATTCCAGTTTCTTTTATTGGTCTTGTTTTAGGGGAGTTTGCCGTGTCACTTTCGCTTTGGCAGCAATGTCTTGCCCGTTTGCAGGATGAGTTACCTGCCACAGAATTCAGTATGTGGATACGACCCCTTCAGGCAGAACTAAGTAATAACACTTTGGCTCTTTATGCACCTAATCGCTTTGTATTGGATTGGGTTAGAGAGAAATATATAAATAATATCAATTTGTTATTAAATGATTTCTGTGGTCCTGAAGTACCATTACTGCGTTTTGAAGTGGGTAATAAGCCTGTTTCACCGAGCCAGTCTACGTCTCAGAAAATCATTGCTGATATGCCGGTGGCTACTGCTCCATCCAGTTTATCTGTACGTCCGAGCTGGGATAATGCAAAAGCGCAGCCGGAGTTATCCTATCGTTCAAACGTAAATCCTAAACATACATTTGATAACTTTGTTGAAGGTAAATCCAACCAACTCGCCAGGGCAGCAGCCAGACAAGTTGCCGATAATCCGGGAGGAGCATATAACCCGCTATTCCTTTATGGAGGCACGGGATTGGGTAAAACCCACCTTTTACATGCTGTCGGCAACAGCATCATGGCACGTAAAGCCAATGCAAAAGTGGTATACATGCATTCTGAGCGTTTTGTGCAAGACATGGTTAAAGCGTTGCAGAACAATGCGATAGAAGAGTTTAAGCGTTATTATCGTTCAGTAGATGCCCTGCTTATTGATGACATTCAATTTTTCGCTAATAAAGAGCGATCACAAGAAGAATTCTTTCACACGTTCAATGCTCTGTTGGAAGGTAATCAACAGATTATTCTGACATCAGATCGCTATCCAAAAGAGATTAATGGCGTTGAAGATCGGTTAAAATCCCGTTTTGGCTGGGGGTTAACTGTTGCTATTGAACCACCGGAGCTGGAAACCCGAGTTGCCATTCTGATGAAGAAAGCAGATGAAAACCAGATTCAGTTACCAGGGGAAGTGGCCTTCTTTATAGCTAAACGCCTGCGATCCAACGTCCGTGAACTCGAAGGCGCTTTGAACAGAGTTATCGCCAACGCCAATTTCACTGGCCGTGCGATTACTATTGATTTTGTACGCGAAGCATTACGTGACTTATTGGCTCTACAGGAAAAGCTGGTAACAATTGATAATATTCAGAAAACAGTCGCTGAATATTACAAAATCAAAGTTGCTGATCTACTTTCCAAGCGCCGCTCACGCTCTGTTGCCCGTCCAAGACAGATGGCAATGGCGCTGGCAAAAGAGCTGACCAATCACAGCTTGCCTGAAATCGGGGATGCCTTTGGTGGTCGTGACCATACAACCGTATTGCACGCATGTCGTAAAATAGAACAATTGCGTGAAGAAAGTCATGACATCAAAGAAGATTTTTCTAACTTAATCAGAACATTATCTTCCTAGCGCTATGAAATTTATCATTGAACGTGAGCAATTATTAAAACCCTTGCAGCAGGTTAGCAGCCCTTTAGGTGGCCGCCCTACCCTGCCTATTTTAGGCAATTTATTGTTGCAGGTGACAGCCGGCTCCCTGTCACTGACAGGAACAGATTTAGAAATGGAAATGAAGGCTCAGGTAGCACTCACTCAACCACATGAAGAGGGAGCAACCACCATTCCCGCGCGTAAGTTCTTTGATATCTGGCGCGGATTGCCTGATGGAGCGGAAATCAGCGTTGAGCTGGATGGTGACCGTATTCTGGTTCGATCCGGACGCAGCCGTTTTTCACTCTCCACCCTGCCTGCATCCGATTTCCCCAATCTGGATGACTGGCAAAGCGAAGTTGAATTCTCACTACCACAAGCAACATTAAAACGTCTGATTGAGTCTACTCAATTCTCAATGGCACATCAGGATGTCCGCTATTATTTGAACGGTATGCTATTCGAAACTGAAGGGGAAGAACTGCGTACTGTTGCTACAGATGGCCATCGTCTGGCGGTCTGTTCAATGAATATCGGCCAGAGTTTACCTTCACACTCAGTGATTGTCCCTCGTAAGGGTGTCATTGAATTAATGCGATTACTGGATGGTGGAGATAACCCACTCCAATTGCAGATTGGTAGCAATAATATTCGCGCCCATGTTGGTGACTTTATATTTACCTCAAAACTGGTCGATGGGCGTTTCCCTGATTATCGTCGTGTCCTACCCAAGAATCCTGATAAAACGCTGGAAGCAAATTGTGACATGCTTAAGCAGGCATTTTCACGAGCTGCGATTTTATCCAACGAAAAATTCCGTGGTGTTCGCATTTACCTAAGCGAAAACCAGCTCCGAATTACCGCCAATAACCCGGAACAAGAAGAAGCAGAAGAGATCGTCGACGTTAATTATCACGGCGCTGAAATGGAAATTGGCTTCAATGTCAGTTACGTATTGGATGTCCTCAACGCATTAAAATGCGAGCAAGTCAGTTTACTGCTGACGGACGCCACATCCAGTGTAAAAATAGAGAATTCAGCCAGTCAGGCAGCGACTTATGTCGTGATGCCGATGCGTCTGTAAAGAATACGTCTGTAACAAGTATTAATTCATAGCTCATGATTCTCTCGCGTCTATTGATCCGCGATTTTCGTAATATCGCAAATGCCGATTTGCCGTTGGCAACGGGATTTAATTTTCTTGTTGGGCCAAATGGCAGCGGCAAAACGAGTGTATTGGAATCCATTTACACATTGGGCCATGGACGCGCTTTTCGCAGTGTTCAGGCGGGAAGAGTGATCCGACATGATTGTGAGGAGTTCATTCTTCATGGGAGGCTGGAGCAACAGTCCCATGAACGAGCTCTGTCGGTTGGATTATGCAAAAACCGTCAGGGTGATAGCAAAGTCAGAATTGATGGCAGTGATGGGCACAAAATTGCCGAGCTGGCAAAAATGTTGCCGATGCAACTTATCACACCAGAAGGTTTTACGCTGTTGAATGGTGGCCCGAAATATCGCCGTGCTTTTATTGATTGGGGGTGTTTTCATAATGAACCGCGTTTTTTTACTGGCTGGGTCAACCTGAAAAGGCTGCTCAAACAACGAAATGCGGCATTACGACAGGTAACCCGTTATAACCAGATCCAACACTGGGATCACGAGCTTGCACCGCTTGCGACCCAGATAAGCCAATGGCGTGCGGAATATATTGCAGGTATTGCCGGAGATATTGAAAAAACCTGCAAACAGTTTTTACCTGAATTCACTCTCAATATCTCTTTCCAACAAGGTTGGGATAAAGAAAGTGAATATGCAGAACTGCTCGCGCGTCAGTTTGAGCGCGACAAAGCATTAACCTATACCGCATCCGGTCCCCACAAAGCCGATCTGCGGATCAGGGCAGACGGCATATCTGTAGAAGATATGCTCTCACGTGGTCAGCTTAAATTACTGATGTGTGCCCTGAGGTTAGCACAGGGTGAATATTTCACCCGACAGAGCGGGCAAAAATGCCTGTATCTGCTTGATGATTTTGCCTCTGAGTTGGATGCCGGTCGTCGTAATTTATTAGCCGAGCGTCTGAAATCTACGCAAGCCCAGGTGTTTGTCAGTGCAATAACGCCTGAGCAAGTTGCAGACATGATTGATGTAAATAGCAGGATGTTTCGCGTAGAACATGGCAAAATATGCCCAATGGATTTCGAGGTGCAGCCAACAACGCGGCAATTCGAAAGACGAAGGGTATAGAGGTTCAACCACAGGATTAAGATAAGCGAGAAACGTTGATGTCGAATACATATGACTCCTCAAGTATCAAGGTATTAAAAGGGCTGGATGCTGTTCGTAAACGTCCAGGCATGTATATCGGTGATACCGATGATGGTACTGGCCTGCACCACATGGTCTTCGAGGTTGTTGACAACGCTATCGACGAAGCCCTCGCAGGCCATTGTGATAAAATAATTGTCACAATCCATGCAGATAACTCAGTTTCTGTACAGGATGATGGCCGCGGTATTCCTACCGACATACACGAAGAAGAAGGTGTTTCAGCAGCGGAAGTCATCATGACCGTGCTGCATGCGGGGGGTAAATTCGATGATAACTCCTATAAGGTTTCCGGCGGCCTGCATGGCGTAGGGGTTTCTGTTGTTAACGCCTTATCTGAAAAACTGGAACTGACTATCCGTCGTGACGGTAAAGTACATGAACAGACCTACCATCATGGAGTTCCACAAGCACCACTGAAAGTCGTTGGTGATACAGAACAAACAGGAACAACTGTACGTTTCTGGCCAAGTATGGATACGTTCAAAATTAACACCGATTTCGAATTTGATATTTTGGCAAAACGTCTGCGTGAATTATCATTCCTGAACTCCGGCGTTTCCATCCGTTTAGTTGACAAGCGCACCAATACAGAAGAACTCTTCCATTATGAAGGGGGTATTAAGGCATTTGTTGAATTCCTGAGCCGCAATAAAAATCCGATCCATCCGAATGTTTTCTATTTCTCCACCGAAAAAGACGGTATTGGTGTTGAAATTTCCATGCAATGGAATGATGGCTTCCAAGAAAACATTTATTGCTTTACCAACAATATACCTCAACGCGATGGGGGAACCCACTTAGTGGGCTTCCGTACAGCGATGACTCGAACCCTCAATAGCTATATGGATAAAGAGGGTTACAACAAAAAATCCAAAGTCAGTGCTACCGGTGATGATGCCCGTGAAGGCCTGATCGCGGTTATTTCGGTTAAAGTTCCAGATCCGAAATTCTCTTCACAAACAAAAGATAAACTGGTTTCTTCTGAAGTGAAAACTGCGGTTGAAACGATGATGAACGAGAAGCTGGTAGAATACCTGCTGGAAAATCCTAACGATGCCAAAACTGTTGTTGGCAAAATCATTGACGCAGCACGTGCCCGTGAAGCTGCCCGTAAAGCGCGTGAGATGACTCGCCGCAAAGGCGCATTAGATCTGGCAGGTCTGCCGGGCAAACTGGCTGATTGTCAGGAGCGTGATCCTGCACTGTCCGAACTCTATCTGGTGGAGGGTGACTCTGCGGGCGGTTCAGCCAAACAGGGGCGCAACCGTAAAAATCAGGCTATCCTGCCACTGAAAGGTAAAATTCTGAACGTTGAAAAAGCGCGTTTTGACAAAATGCTCTCTTCACAAGAAGTGGCAACCCTGATTACCGCATTGGGTTGTGGTATTGGCCGTGATGAATACAATCCGGATAAACTGCGTTATCACAGCATTATCATCATGACCGACGCCGATGTTGACGGTTCCCATATTCGTACTCTGTTGCTGACATTTTTCTATCGTCAGATGCCGGAAATCATTGAGCGTGGTTATGTCTATATTGCTCAGCCACCACTGTACAAAGTGAAAAAAGGCAAACAGGAGCAATACATCAAGGACGACGATGCGATGGAAGCCTACCAAATGTCCATTGCACTGGATGGTGCATCACTTTACACCAATCCACACGCTCCGGCTCTAAAAGGCGAAGCACTGGAAAAACTGGTAACTGAATTCAATACTACACAAAAAATAATCAAACGTATGGAACGCTTGTATCCGCTGGCGTTACTGAATAACTTAATCTACCATCCGGTATTGACCGAAGATGCCTTGACCGATCAGACCAAAGTGGAAGAATGGGTAAGTGCACTGACCATTCGTTTGAATGACAAAGAGCAACATGGCAGCACTTACAGCTACCAAATCCATGAAAATCGCGAGCGTCAGGTTTATGAGCCAGTTCTGTGCATTCGCACACACGGTGTTGATACTGACTACAATCTGGATTTCGATTTTATTCACGGAGGCGAATACCGCCGCATCAGCAAACTGGGTGAATTGATCGGTAATCTGATTGAAGAAGGTGCTTATATTGAGCGAGGCGAACGCCGTTTGGCAGTAAGTAGCTTTGAGCAAGCACTGGAATGGCTGAGCAAAGAGTCACGCCGTGGTCTTTCTATCCAACGTTATAAAGGTCTGGGGGAAATGAACCCTGATCAGTTGTGGGAAACTACAATGAACCCAGAAACTCGCCGTATGATGCGTGTCACTGTGAAAGATGCCATTGCGACAGATCAACTGTTCACCACCCTGATGGGTGACGCCGTTGAACCTCGCCGTGCATTTATTGAAGAGAACGCACTGAAAGCTGCGAATATTGATATCTGATATTCCTACGCCTGCCCCGGATAATTAAAACGTTATCCGGGGAAAAGACGGTTCAAGATTTATCTATAAAATATTCATTGGTTACTTGGAAAACCATCTAAAACTGCCTTATATTACTTCTCAAATGAATTGAAAAATCCTTCATTTATTTATCCTGATAAGAAGCGATTATTTAAGGATATTTCGTCATAAAAAACAAAAAATAACCTCATTAATAACATAAGAAAAATTTCACTTTCATTATATAAATCAGGAATTTTTAATTATCAATAAGATATTGAACCCAAATGTTAATATTAGCTTAACTTATTAATCATATTCAATTTCTACTATCAAGGTTATTATTATGTTAAAAAGAAATTCTTCTTTTAATAGCTATATACACAAAATGCCATCTGGAACTTTATCCCGCTCAAACTCTTTCCATACTCTGCCCCCCAAAAATATGTTGAATATCAATGTCAATCATCACAACCCCAGATTAATAAATGGATATATTCCAATAGTTAAAAAAGCAACATTGCAAGAAGCGGAAATAGCAGTCAGGAAATTATATAATTTAATTCAACAGGATGGATGGCTGTCACATATCGAAAATACATATCGAAGAAGAGACAATATAGAAGCAAAATCGAATCCTTCCACCGAAGAATTATGGGATCTTCGATGTTGTATAACAGATAGCCTGTTATGTACAGTGAAAGATAATTTATCATTTCGCATCAGAAAAAAAGATAGTACCTTATATCAAGGCTGCAATTATACCTACTTTGTTTGTTATACAACTCACTTTCCAACAGACTCAGTGTCTTCTCTGATGGTGCCCATTGGAATAATGTTATTTACCTACAATGAAGATGATCACTATCCATATTATCCTGAAGTCAGTTACCTGATTACCCATCCGGGGATCCAAAATTGTGCTTATTTATTGATGGAAAAAGCTGTCAATTTGTCCTACCAAACAGGCCATCATGGAAAATTAAAATTGACGACCGCAACGAAACACCTTTCAAATGCTTACAACAGGCTTGGGTTTATTGGTGATGCACCAGATTCGATGATATTAGACCCAAGTAACAGCAAATTATGGGTATTTTCTGCCGCAAATGGAGGATATCGCTTTACTGGGTTGTGTCCTTAATTCTTATCGAGAAACTTAACCATGCTAGCAAATAATACTCACCAATTATTCGGAAGATACATTCAAAATGCAGAAATAACGATCGCCATTCTTGGCAACTGGAACCGCATGTCGTTCTGACACGCATAAACAAAACGTAGATATGGCTATGAATGGAATGTCAGGAGACAGTACATGTCTGGGAATTGGCTATTATCTAAACATTCATCACTATCAATAAATTGGATTTATAACCTTCTTCCCATTGGTCACCCTGAGACTGTCTTATTTTTCTTAAAATCATTGGATTTTTAACTTGATAGTTTTAATATAAATAAGAATAAGATAGATAACACTAAGGATATTTATATGTCAAACATGGTTTATTGCCGTGGCTGTGGAAAAGAAATCCACACCTCCGCAGGCTCTTGCCCTAGCTGTGGTGCAGTTCAAAAAGAAGAAATACAAGGTGAAAAAAGCAGAATAACTGCAGCTCTATTAGCTTTCTTTCTTGGTTTTATCGGGGTGCATAGATTTTATCTAGGAAAAATAGGATCAGGGTTTTTATACCTTATTTTTTGCTGGACGTTTATTCCTTATATCATTTCTTTTATTGAATTTATTATCTATTTATGCATGTCAGATAAAGATTTCGCTAAGAAGTATGGTTAATTAAACTCCTTTTATGTTAAACGGGCGAATTAAACCGCCCGTTCTTACCATTTAAAACACCTCAAATCAGTTTCAAGCTACTATCACTCACCTATCGAGAACAACTCTTGTTTGTGCATTTGACAAGTATCGAAAACCGGACAGTTACCCCTTGATGTAGATGCTTTTATCTGTGCATTGATGAAATTAGCCAGCGCTCCACCGAAAGAGCGGCAGGCATTAAAAATACCTAGGTGATAAGCTAATTGCGGGAAGTGAAAAACAACGCTGAGATATAAATTATTTTAAAATCAATAACATGAAAATTTATAAAAAACTAGCATGCAAGGACCAACATAAAATGGCGACATGTCCTGATTGCCCCTATTACGTAAGTGTAAGATATAAAAAAACAAAACAACCACCAATATTTATTCAATAATGGCGGTCTATTAAATGCTTTACTACAACAAAATCCGCAACATACGGCGCAACGGCTCTGCCGCTCCCCACAGTAACTGATCACCAACAGTAAAAGCAGACAAATATTCCGGCCCCATATTCAGCTTACGCAGACGCCCCACAGGCGTATTCAAAGTACCCGTCACCGCTGCCGGTGTTAATTCATGCATTATTAGTTCGCGATCATTCGGGATCACGCGAACCCAGTCATTATGGGATGCCAACAACGTTTCAATTTCGTGAATCGGAATATCTCTTTTCAATTTCAAGGTAAATGCCTGACTATGGCAACGCAGTGCTCCAATACGAACACACAGGCCATCAACCGGAATGATGTCATCACCCGTATTCAAAATCTTGTTGGTTTCCGCCTGGCCTTTCCACTCTTCACGGCTCTGCCCATTTTCCAGTTGCTTATCAATCCACGGGATTAAACTTCCTGCCAGAGGAATACCGAATTGATCGGTCGGCAGAGTACCGCTGCGAGTGAAATCGGTTACACGCTTTTCAATATCTAAAATAGCAGAAGCCGGATTTTGCAGTTCATCCGCAACCTGATTATGCAGCATGCCCATCTGCATCAACAATTCGCGCATATGGCGGGCACCACCACCAGAAGCTGCCTGGTAGGTTGAGACTGATGCCCACTCGATCAAATTATTAGCAAACAAACCACCCAATGACATTAACATCAGGCTGACAGTACAATTACCGCCAACAAAAGTTTTAATCCCTTTATTCAGGCTGTTCTGAATATGTTGATGGTTAACAGGATCGAGAATAATGACAGCATCATCATTCATGCGGAGTGCAGAAGCCGCATCGATCCAATATCCCTGCCAGCCCGTTGCTTTCAGTTTGGGGTAAATTTCATTGGTATAATCCCCTCCCTGACAACTAATAATAATATCCAACGCATTAAGTGCTTCAATATCAAAAGCATCCTGCAAAACGCCCGATTTACCTGTAAACTCCGGGGCTGGTTGTCCATGTTGGGAAGTCGTAAAAAAAACGGGTTTGATCTGGTTAAAATCCCCTTCTTCGACCATTCTTTGCATCAATACTGAGCCAACCATACCACGCCAGCCGATAAAACCTACACTTTTCATCATAGTTACCCTGTCTTGAAAAAGTCGTTGTCAGCACCCCTGACACTACTAAAGCTGACAAAATATGAGAAAAGGTGCAAGTAAATTTATGCGCCACAGAACTAGGGGTTGTTGATGTTTT
>NZ_JBFPEZ010000022.1:0-53566 GCF_040838225.1 Xenorhabdus sp. SGI246 | reverse complement strand
ATCCCGACTGTTTTGTGTGTTCGTCGTGACAACGGATGCGCATTATAGGGGGTTTTCCGGCGCTGGCAATAGTTTTTTTGAAAAAAATCATCATTTGCTGAATTACACAGCAAAACCCCGATTTATACCAAGTTGCGCACAAGTTATTAACAGATGGATATTTTGATAAAATTTATCGAGCATCACGCAAACGTTTGCGTTACAATCATAGCAGAAAAAATTACCACATAATTTTTTAATAACACATTCTTGTTTGATGAAATCCAAGGGATCACACTAATGCAACAGCTTCGTCCAATCCATCGTGCCCTGCTGAGTGTTTCTGACAAAGCGGGTATTGTTGAATTTGCTAAAGCCTTATCCAATCGCGGTGTCGAACTGCTTTCAACAGGGGGAACAGCACATCTACTGGCCGAAGCAGGTCTGAATGTTACCGAAGTTTCCGACTATACTGGTTTTCCTGAAATGATGGATGGACGAGTGAAAACACTTCATCCTAAAGTACATGGCGGCATTCTTGGTCGACGCGGGCACGATGATGCCGTGATGGCGCAACACCAGATTGCGCCGATTAATATGGTAGTCGTCAACCTTTATCCTTTCGCGCAAACCGTCGCGAAGCCGGATTGCTCTCTGGAAGATGCGGTGGAGAATATCGATATTGGCGGCCCGACCATGGTTCGCTCCGCAGCCAAGAACCATAATGATGTCGCTATTGTTGTTAATAGCCAGGATTACAACAAGATTATAGAGGAAATGGATAACCATCAGAATTCTCTGACTCAATCCACCCGCTTCGATCTGGCTATTAAAGCCTTTGAACACACAGCCGCTTATGACAGCATGATCGCCAACTATTTTGGCAAACTGGTTCCTGCTTATCACGGTGAGATCGATCAACCGTCAGGTAAATTCCCTCGTACGCTAAATCTGAACTTCATCAAGAAGCAAGATATGCGTTATGGTGAGAATAGTCATCAGGATGCTGCTTTCTATATAGAAGAGAATATAGAAGAAGCTTCTATTGCTACAGCCACACAACTACAAGGCAAGGCGCTCTCTTACAATAATATTGCAGATACCGATGCCGCTTTGGAGTGTGTGAAAACCTTTTCCGAACCTGCTTGCGTGATTGTCAAACATGCTAATCCTTGTGGCGTTGCGATTGGAGCTAATATCCGCACAGCTTATGATCGTGCATTTACAACTGATCCTACCTCCGCATTTGGTGGAATTATTGCCTTTAACCGTGAACTGGATGCAGATACTGCCAGGGCCATCATTGAACGCCAGTTTGTTGAAGTCATCATTGCACCTACTATTCATGAAGCTGCCTTGCCAATTCTGGCAACCAAACAAAATGTCCGCGTTTTGTCCTGTGGCGAATGGTATTCACCCGCTGCTGGGTTAGATTTCAAACGTGTCAATGGTGGTTTATTGGTACAAGAGCGTGACTTAGGCATGGTAACAAAAGCTCAGTTACGGGTAGTTTCTAAACGTCAACCAACAGAGCAAGAAATGCAGGATGCGCTATTCTGCTGGAAAGTCGCTAAGTTTGTTAAATCCAATGCCATTGTTTATGCCAAAGATAATATGACAATCGGTATTGGTGCAGGCCAGATGAGCCGTGTTTATTCAGCTAAGATCGCAGGAATTAAGGCAGCCGATGAAGGGCTAGAAGTTCAGGGATGTGCTATGGCTTCTGATGCTTTTTTCCCATTCCGAGATGGTATTGATGCCGCCGCAGCCGTGGGAGTAAGTTGTGTGATCCAGCCAGGCGGCTCTATACGTGATGATGAAGTGATTGCTGCTGCTGATGAGCATGACATTGCCATGATTTTTACCGGCATGCGTCATTTCCGCCATTAATCTATCTCAGCTTTATAATAGGAGAACCTGATGAATATACTGATTATTGGTAGTGGCGGAAGGGAACATGCACTGGCGTGGAAAGCAGCTCAATCTCCGTTGGCAAGTCAAGTTTATGTCGCACCGGGTAACGCTGGAACAGCCTTGGAAGCGAATCTAAAGAATGTAGATATTGCCGCAACAGATATTGATGGTTTATTGGCCTTTGCCCAAAGCCATAATATTGCTCTCACTATTGTAGGGCCAGAAGCCCCTCTGGTTATCGGTGTGGTTGATGCTTTTCAACAAGCAGGGCTGACAATTTTTGGCCCAACTAAGGCAGCCGCCCAACTGGAAGGTTCTAAAGCTTTCACCAAAGATTTTCTCGCACGTCACCATATACCAACAGCGGCTTACCAAAATTTCACAGAAGTTGAACCCGCTCTCGCTTATCTGGAAAAAATGGGAGCACCTATTGTCATTAAGGCTGATGGTCTGGCGGCAGGTAAAGGAGTAGTTGTCGCCATGACGATGGAAGAGGCTCAAAACGCTGTTAAAGATATGCTGGCGGGCAACGCATTTGGTGACGCAGGGCATCGGATTGTTATTGAAGAATTTCTGGACGGAGAAGAGGCCAGTTTTATTGTCATGGTAGATGGTAAAAATGTGCTTCCCATGGCAACCAGCCAAGATCACAAACGGGTCGGTGATGGAGACACAGGGCCAAATACTGGCGGAATGGGCGCATACTCTCCAGCACCAGTTATAAATAATGAGATCCACCAGCGTGTGATGGAGAAAATTATTTACCCGACAATTGAAGGTATGGCTGCGGAAGGACATACCTATGTCGGCTTTCTCTATGCAGGCTTGATGATTGATAAACAAGGCGAGCCGAAAGTTATCGAATTTAACTGCCGTTTTGGTGATCCTGAAACCCAACCAATTATGATGCGCTTGCGCTCTGATTTGGTTGAACTTTGTCTCGCTGGAGCAAAAGGCCAGTTAGATGGCAAAACATCCGAATGGGATGCCCGCTCTGCACTGGGTGTCGTGTTAGCGGCAAATGGCTATCCGGCTGATTATACCAAAGGTGATGTGATCACTGGCCTGAATCAAGAAGCACCATTCAACGAAACTCAACCTGATGAAAAAGTTTTCCACGCGGGAACAGCTCTCAAAGATACAGAGGTAGTAACCGCAGGTGGCCGTGTTTTATGTGTTACAGCATTGGGTGGCAATATTGCAGAAGCACAAAAAAAGGCTTACTTGAAAGCTGAAAAGATTAACTGGGAAGGTTGTTTTTATCGGAAAGACATTGGCTATCGTGCCATTGCGCGTCTGAAATAAAATAATCGGAAATGAAGAGCTGGCGAAAGTACAGGCTTACAACTTATCTTTCGTCGGCTCCCAGCGACAAAAATCATCATTGGCAACCAGTAGTAATTGCCTCCCTGCTGGTGCTTCCAACCATGCAATCGTAAGTATACCATAGCTATTCTTGTGTCTTTCTTCGAGCCATACCCGATCCTGAGGCTCAAACTCAATAAATAATTTTTTCCCGGCACAAGTAGTCAATTCACCATTCTGCCAATGTCCCTGAACCAGTTTAACTTCTCCTGCAATTAAAGCATTGCTGATTTCCTCTGTTCGTTTCGCATCAAACTGTAAGCTAATAATGTCATCATTGGAGAGTTGTTCGCGCCGGCCATCGAACTGGCTTTGCATAAAAATAACATTGTTTTCTCTATCCAACCGCAAAATCTCTTCTGCTGGCTGATTATTGAGTACATTACGACGCACTTGCCACAAATTCCCTCGGCGGTATTCATAGAAAGAGACAGTGGTATTTTTATGATGATAGGGGCTGTAAACACTCATAATGACTTGAGGTTTACTATTTTGATCATTCAAGCGCCATAGGCGGATAACGCCACCATCGGTAATGAAACCACTGGCGCTGAAAATTGGAGTTTTTGGTTGAACTGAACAGGCGCTGAGCAATGAGATAATCCCCAATGCTAGCAGCCCCTGTAGCGTCAACAAAAGGGGCGTTGAATTCCCCTCTCTCTTCTTTTTTCGCAATACGATTACTTAACTGCGTCTTTTAGTGCTTTACCAGCAGAGAAAGCAGGTACGTTTGCTGCTGCGATTTTGATTTCTTTACCAGTCTGTGGGTTACGACCAGTACGCTCTGCACGATGATTAACTTTGAAAGTACCAAAGCCAACCAGTTGCACTGCATCACCGTTTTTCAGAGATTCAGTGATTGCATTCAAAGTTGATTCCAGGGCAGCTTTAGCCTGAGTTTTGGTCAGATCAGCACCTGCTGCGATTGCATCAACTAATTCAGTCTTATTCATAGATTATCCTTACAGTGTGTTTATCGTTTGCAAAGCATCGAGTGCGACGGATATGCCGATTTGACAGCACCCCTGCATACACGCACCGATAGCCACTTCTTTTCGCCCTCAATGTAGAACAGAGTGAGGGCAAATGTGAAGTCTTTAAATCCGGCAATTCAAGCACTAAGTCACGTTTTATGACTTATCACTCCAAGTTTATGCCGATATTACTGACCCCGCACTCACGGAGATCAGTCTTTAATCCTTTAATTAATTCTATGTCCCGTTCTTCGCAGTTCGCCAATAAACGGTAAATCTCCCATTGAATATCCCATTCTTCTTCAATGGCAGGCAATGCCTTTAATTCATCCTCTGTCATTTCTTTACCAACTTGGGTCATTTCCAGCATGGCGACAGTTCGGATGGATATTTCACTGACGGCTATTGCATGCTCTAACGTTGAACCACTCAAACGCGAATGAATGACTTCACCTAATGCAATACACGCATCAATTGCTGGATACACACCATAAATATCATAGCTATCTGCTGATGGGATAATGGCTTCCAGTTTTTCCAATTGGTTATCAAAATTTACTTTTGCATCTTTGACAACTAATGTCTCCCAAACCAGATCGAGAATGCGACGATATTGCGCAGGATCTGCAAACTCAGTCTGGCGACAAAATGCTTGATAGTTTGGATACATCCGCTCACATAGACTAGCCATAAAAGTCAAATGTTGCCAACTTTCAAGTTTCTCCAACCTCAGGTGGATCGGGTTTCTTAACATTAGCTGTTACTCATGATGCTTAATTTGCGTCGAAGTTTACCTGAAAATCAAGAATATCCACATATTTCCGCCTCAATTATAGATTTTTCTGCATTGTTTGCTTAAAAAACGGTCTATTTGAGGCAATTCCATCAGCCCAACGGGTCGGTTCAGGCAACTTATATCCCTTCATACAATGCTCAATCCAATAGATAGCACTCTCAATACTGATCTTATGACCGATGGAAATATAGAGTGGATTACATCTTTTTTTACTCCGCCATACGAGACCAATCTGTTCACCATGATCGATCAATGGCTGACTACTACCCAATGCCTCGCCCACAGGCTCATGCTCACCACATAAGCGACTTTTAGCTATCCCGATTGTCGGAACATCCACCAGCAAGCCAAAATGACTGGCAACCCCCAGACGTCTCGGATGGGCAATACCCTGACCATCAACCATCACCAGATTAGGTCGTAGACTTAGCTTATTCCATGCTGCGAGCAATGCCGGATATTCACGAAATGAGAGTAAGCCGGGGATATAGGGGAGTACAGTTTCCACCCTCGCGATTTGATATTCTACCAGCTTAAGGGTGGGATAATGCAAGATAGCAATGGCAGCACGGGTTATCGTACCGTTTTCTTCAAACCCAACATCCGCGCCCGCAATGAACTCTGGTACAAAAGACGCAGAAAAAGCATCATGGCGGATAACCTGCCGTGCTTTTTCTATCTGTTCCTGACGTAATGCCTTCGTATCAATCATAGGCTATTGATGATATTTTACTGAAAGTCTGTGCACTGCTTCGACAAAAGCCCCTGCATGTTCTGGCGGAACATCCTGATGGATACCATGCCCCAGATTGAAAACGTGCCCGCTGCCTGCACCAAAGTCCTGTAGGATCGTCGAAACTTCTTGTTCAATTCGCGCTGGCGCGGCATACAGCATGGATGGGTCCATATTACCTTGTAAAGCAACTTTATCCCCGACACGGCGGCGGGCGTCAGCAATATTCGTTGTCCAATCCAGCCCAAGGGCATCGCAACCTGTTGCTGCCATCGCTTCAAGCCACTGCCCGCCGCCTTTTGTAAACAGAGTCACAGGTACACGGCGGCCTTCATGTTCACGGATTAATCCATCGACAATTTTATGCATATATTGCAACGAAAATTCCTGATAATCACGCGGAGATAACACACCGCCCCAAGTATCGAAAATCATGACAGATTGAGCACCAGCTTTAATTTGCGCGTTCAGATATAGAATAACGCTGTTTGCCAATTTATCCAGCAGTAGATGCAATGTCGCGGGCTCAGCATACATCATGGCTTTGATCTTAGTAAATGCCTTACTGCTTCCCCCTTCGACCATATAAGTCGCCAGTGTCCACGGACTGCCAGAAAAACCGATCAGAGGAACTTGCCCTGCTAGTGCCTTGCGGATCGCTCGAACAGCATCCATCACATAACCCAGCTCCATCTCTGGATCGGGAACCGATAACTTTTCCACATTAGCACGATTAAGGATTGGAAATTGAAAACGCGGCCCTTCACCTGCTTCAAAATAAAGTTCCAATCCCATTGCATCAGGGATCGTCAAAATATCAGAAAACAGAATCGCCGCATCCAATGGAAAACGTCGCAGAGGCTGGAGCGTTACTTCGCAAGCCAATTCAGTATTTTTGCATAACGAGATGAAATCCCCCGCCTCCTGACGCGTAGCTTTATATTCAGGTAAATAGCGTCCTGCCTGACGCATCATCCATACTGGTGTAATATCGACAGGCTGACGTAATAAGGCGCGCAGATAGCGATCGTTTTTCAACTCATTCATGGCAAGCTCCCTTGATTATCGACAAAAAGCGCGCGCATGATAACACGTCAGAAGCTGAACTTCCGTCTTGACTACCAATAAATAAATGTTCAAGCATCCCCCCAAAAACAAACAATACCAGATAAAAAAAATTCATGTGCAGAGTCACAAAACCCAGAATAAGAACTATGCACACCGACTTATCGCTCTCATCATGTTACATTCATGTAACAGCAATGTTACGTGGAGGCAATTCCGTTTCTCACGTTGCCATAACCCTTCATTGTTTGCGCTCTTCAGTTAATCATTGGATGAATTGGTTTATATTAGTAATTATTTAGTTAGTTAACTGCGTTAAAGCGCTTATGAAGTCATTTTCATTTTCATTGATAAATAACCTACTTACATGGAGGAGTTTCGACTAATGCGTTTATCCACTTTAGTATTAGCTATTGGCTTGGCACTAGGCACTCAGGCGCAGGCCGAAGAAAATAAACTGGGATCTGACCACACGAACGTATCAAGTGACCAGGTAAAGGAGGTGAGTGTGACCGATGAAGCGAATCAACAGCAATACAAGAAGAACAAAAATCCTTTCTTCTCCCCAAGTGTACTACCGTTCCAGGCTCCTCCGTTCAATAAGATAAAAGAAACAGACTATGCACCCGCAATTGCTGCCGGTATTAAACAGAAACTGAAGGAGGTAGAGAAGATCGCCAATAATCCCGCCACACCTAGTTTTAAAAATACATTTGTCGCGCTGGAGAAATCGGGGGCAATGTTAACACGGGTGATGAACGTATTTGGAGCGATGACGTCGGCTAATACCACTGACAGGCTACAAAAACTGAATGAAGAAACTTCACCAAAACTGGCAGCAATGAATGATGAAATTATGCTGAACAGTAAATTGTTCAACCGTATCAAAACCATTTACCAGCAGCGCGAGACGTTGAATCTGGATCCGGAATCGCGCCGATTGGTGGAAGTGACTTATCAAAACTTCGAGTTAGCGGGAGCCAACTTATCTGATGCAGATAAAGCAAAGTTAAAGGCTTTGAATCAGGAAGCAGCAACACTCAGTACCCAGTTTACTAACAAACTGCTGGCGGCAACCCAAAATGGTGCGCTAGCGATTCAAGATAAAGCCAGCCTGGACGGGCTGTCCGAGGGTGAAATTGCCGCAGCTGCGCAGGCTGCCAGTGAGCGTAACCTAGATAAACAATGGTTGTTAGTATTGCAAAACACTACCCAACAGCCGAGTCTGCAAAGCCTGAAAGATCGTGATACGCGTAAAGCGTTATTTGAGGCCTCGTGGACGCGAGCCGAAAAAGGTGACGATAATGATACGCGTCAAACCCTGGCCCGGTTAGCGAAGATCCGTGCTGAACAAGCTAAGCTGCTAGGCTTCCCGGATTATGCATCGTGGAAACTGCAAAATCAGATGGCTAAAACGCCTAAAGCCGCATTGAAATTTTTGCGTGATATTGTACCAGCGGCCACTGCACGCGCTGAGCGCGAAGCTAAAGACATTCAGGCGGTGATTGATCAGCAAAAAGGGGGCTTTAAGCTGGAGGCCTGGGACTGGCCGTTTTATGCCGAACAGGTACGCAAAGCAAAATATGATTTGGATGAATCACAGATTAAGCCATATTTCGAGTTGAATAACGTTCTGAATAATGGCGTATTCTATGCCGCCAATCTGCTGTATGGCCTTACTTTTAAAGAGCGCAAAGACATCCCAGTTTATCAACCCGACGTCCGCGTGTATGAAGTTTTCGATAAAGACAAGAAGCCGTTGGCGTTGTTTTATGCCGATTACTTTAAGCGCGACAACAAAAGCGGTGGGGCCTGGATGAGTAATTTTGTCGATCAGTCAAAGCTCATCGGAACCAAGCCGGTGATTTACAACGTCGCCAACTTTACTAAACCGGCACCGGGCCAACCAGCGCTATTGTCGTATGATGACGTGATCACAATATTCCATGAGTTTGGGCATGCCTTGCACGGAATGTTTGCCGATCAGGAATATCCGAGCCTGTCCGGCACCAACACCGCCCGTGATTTTGTGGAATTTCCATCACAATTTAATGAGTATTGGGCGCGTGATCCAAAAGTGTTTGCCCATTATGCCAAGCATTACCAAACCGGTGAAGCAATGCCACAGACGTTGGTGGATAAAATCAATAAAGCTGACAAATTCAACAAAGGTTATAGCATGACCGAGCTTCTGTCAGCCGCGTTGCTGGATATGCACTGGCATATGCTGACCGCTGATCAACCACAGCAGGACGTGGATAAGTTTGAAGCCGAGTCTCTGCAACAAGACAACATCTATCTCAGCTACGTGCCGCCGCGCTATCGTTCCAGCTACTTCAGCCACATTTGGGGTGGCGGTTATTCTGCCGGTTATTATGCTTATCTGTGGACAGAAATGCTGGCAGATGATGCTTTTGCCTGGTTTACCGAACACGGAGGTCTGACGGCAGAGAATGGCCAACGTTTCCGCGATAAGGTGTTGTCACGTGGTAATAGTGAAGACTTGGAAAAACTGTATATCGACTGGCGCGGTAAACCACCGAGTATTAAGCATATGCTGAAAAACAGAGGTCTAGAGGAACAAAAACAATGAGGTGTAGTAAAGATTGAGAGTTACCCATTTTGATATGGGTATAGTCCCCCTATATAAAACACAAGGTAACTCTCATGGTTTATACAGTCGCGGGAGAATAGCTGTTACCAGGCTACTCCCGCGCAGATTATGGACATGTTTTGAAAAGGATTAACTCATTGATCAATCAACATCATTACTGACGACATAATGCAACCGTTTCCTCAATCAAACGGCAGGCAATCGTGTCAGACGTAGGGATTAGAGGGAGCTCATCATAACGATACCAATCTGCGCTGATAAGTTCGACAGGGTCATGTTCAATTTCACCGCTATCATAATCCGCCAGAAATCCCATCATCAATGAATTTGGGAAAGGCCACGGTTGAGAAGCAACATAACGCAAATTACGGATTTTTATCCCACTTTCTTCCATCACCTCACGATGCACAGCTTCTTCCAGTGTTTCTCCCACTTCAACAAATCCGGCAAGTACCGTATGAATACCGTTACGATGACGCTGATGCTGTGCCAGCAGAATGTGATCACCACGACGAATGCCGACAATAATGCAAGGCGCAATTTGCGGATAATAATGTTCATCGCAATGCTGGCACAAACAGGCCCATTCATGCTGACTATGTTGCATTTCTCGACCACAATAACCACAGTAATGATGTGAACGATAGAACTCAGCCAATTGGATCCCACGTCCTGCCAATTGAAATAACCTGGGATCTTGCTCTGCAACCCGACGAAGAGAAGACATATCTGCTTCCATTTTATGACGTATCAACCAAACAGTTTCTCCCAACCATTCACCGATAGCGTAAGCCACATAACCTTGCAATGACCACTGACTGGCTGTTCCTAATGGCAACTCTCCTTGTGGTAGCCATATCCTGTTTTCCAGACTGACAATCCACCAACCTCGTTCTATACCTGTCAATTTCTTTTGCATCATCAATTCCATCATGTGTTGCATCGTATTTTGTGTTATAGCCAAACTAAGTTATAACCACATTAAAATGTTAATTAAATGTAATAAAAAAAGCAATATCAGTACAGCATACTCCTCTTCATCGTATTTTGTCTGCAATCTGTTATATTAATTACGTTTCTGAATGTTCATTTAATGCAGTTAAAGTGTTTGATTTTCTTTCAATCAATAACATGAAGGTATCAATAGGTATCCTGAATTAAGGAATAACAACTATGTCACAACAGGTTGCCATATTTGATCTGGATGATACCCTGATTTGTGGAGATTCCAGCCAGTTCTGGACTCATTATTTATGGGAAAAAGGCATCATTACTGACCCACGCTTTATAGAGGCAGACCAGAAAATGATATCGGATTACTGTGCAGGAAAGCTGAATATGCAAGCGTATCTGGCGGCCAACTTGCAGGCACTCAGCCAAATTCCTCATAAGCAAATAGATATCTGGCTGACCGATTTTGTGGAAACCAAAATCAAACCTGTCTTCTATCCTGCCGCCAGAAAACAATTAGATATCTATCGCCATCGAAACATTCCTGTCATCATCATTTCTGCCACCGTTTCTTTTATCGTTAAGAAAATCGCTGCTGCATTTGGAATACAAACAGCAATGGGGATTGATATGGTAATGAAAGATGGTTGTTATACCGGAGATATTCAGGGCATCCCTACTTTCCGGGAAGGGAAAGTTGCCCGCTTACAACAATGGCTGACAGAACAGAATTTATCGCCACAACATATCTATTTTTATACAGACTCTGCGAATGACTTACCAATGTGCCGATTTGCCAGCGAAGTCTTTACAGTCAATCCAGATATACAATTACGGGCCGCGGCAGAAGCTCATGGTTGGAAACAATTGAATTGGACTTTAGCGTCACGCACTTAATTTACTAATCTAACTACGTGAAAAATTAGCTTTTTACAAATGTACTATACACTGGGTGCGAGAATCATTTTTAATAAGAAAATATGAAGAATAAAAAGACAATCCCCACACCGCATGATGCAGCGTTCAAAGGGTTTATGGCTAAGATTGAAAATGCCCGTGATTTTTTTGACATTCATCTGCCGGAAAAAATCAAGAAACTGTGTGATTTTGATACGTTAAGATTGACTAACTCTTCATTCATTGATCGTCAGTTACGATCAAGAATGTCCGATGTTCTCTATTCGGTGAAAACTCGACAAGGTGACGGTTATATTTATGTACTTGTTGAACACCAATCTACACCGGATAAAATGATAGCCTGGCGCATGATGCACTATGCATTTATGGCAATGAATCAGCATTTGCAACAGGGCAATAAAGAATTGCCGCTGGTTGTGCCCGTTTTGTTTTATCATGGCGATGCCAGCCCTTATCCTTTCCAGCAGGTCTGGACGCAATGTTTTTCATTGCCAAAACTGGCGGAGGAAATGTATTGCAACCCATTTCCGCTGGTCGATGTGACCATTATTGATGATAACGAATTGGTTAATCATCGTAAAATCGCCGTGATGGAACTGGCGATGAAACATAAGAATTTGCGCGAGGGGTTTAAAGCTGTGACTAGGTTATTAGCTCACGCCCTCAAACAGAACTACAATAGTGACAGTGATGTTGTTACTATCCTTAATTACCTGTTTGTTACGATGGATTCTCCCCACTTTGAACAGGTGATCCAGCAACTGACTGAACAGGCAGATAGTCATCAGGAGGTAATTGTGAATATTGCACAACGATTACAGGATAAAGGCAGATTGGAAGGCAGATTGGAAGGCAGATTGGAAGGTAAAAAAGAGGCATCAATGAATATTGCTCGAACCCTATTGAAAAATGGTGTCACTATTGAATTGATCATGGAAAGTACCGGTCTTAGCCGTGAAGAAATTATCTCCCTGCAATAATACTCTCTTCTTGTTGTTCCCTTACCCGCTTTTCGGGGCGGGTAAGCGTTATTAATTTATTAAGTTAACCAAAATTAAATTTACTCAACCATTTTCTTTGAGAAAAGGGCAGTTGGCACAAGGTCTTTTAACGGAAAAAAGGGGGGATTCAGACTCATCGTAAGTACCTAATCCCACGAATCTAATCCCGGATGGCCAGCTTCACACAAAAGATTCTGACTTTATCTGGTTGCAGTTTTCAGAATCCCCTTTATACTCTGGGTGTTTTCTTGTCGGAGTGCCTAGCGTTCATCTGTATCACGGTGAACACAGGCTGAGACCGTTTATTCGGGATCCGCAGAACCTGATCGGGCTAATACCCGCGAAGGGAACAAGAGTAATCACTCCGCTGATATGTTCTTCTTTTTGTTGCACAGATTGTTGTACAAACAAATTGTCGTGCAAATAAATCTGTTCGGATGACGTAATTCAGCAATCAACCATTACTCCCTGCGAGCTCCAGACAAGCAATTTTCTCAACTCAAGCCCTCTCTGAGCGTCATGTTTATTTGCGCAATGAGACAGGCGATAACACAGTCAGGAATTTGCTATGTCTAATGCGATTAATAACAACAGCGTTACCTCTACCGCTGACATTATCCCTGCAACCAATATCTCACCTAAAGCTCATCCAGCACAGCCACGTAAAGCCCAACGAGATGCAGCACAGGAATTTATCAGTTCGATTCAAGGTGTGACATTTCCCAATTCACACCGTATTTATCTGGCAGGATCACGCGAAGATATTCAGGTTCCCATGCGGGAAATACAGTTATCTCCCACGCTGATTGGCGGAACGAAAGAAAATCCTCAATTTGAGGAGAATGAACCCGTACCTGTTTATGACACTTCCGGCCCTTATGGTGATCCAGAAGCCATACTGGACGTAAAAACGGGTTTGCAGAAAATCCGCCAACCGTGGATTGAAGAGCGCAATGATACTGAACCTGTTGCAAGACTCAGTTCTGACTTTACTCAACAGCGCCTTGCAGATGCCGGACTGGATCACCTGCGCTTCAAACATCGTTCTCAGCCATTGAAAGCCAAACAGGGCAAGCATGTGACTCAATTGCACTATGCACGCCAAGGCATTATCACACCAGAAATGGAATTTATTGCACTGCGTGAAAATATGGGGCGTGAGCGTATCCGTGGTGAAATTCTGCTTCAACAACATGCAGGACAAAGTTTCGGCGCAAACTTGCCGGATAACATCACCCCTGAATTTGTCCGTCAAGAAGTCGCATCTGGCCGTGCGATTATTCCTGCTAACATTAATCATCCAGAATCTGAACCGATGATTATCGGGCGTAATTTTCTGGTGAAAGTTAACGCCAATATCGGTAATTCCTCCGTCACTTCCTCTATTGAAGAAGAAGTCGAAAAATTGATTTGGTCTACCCGTTGGGGTGCTGACACAGTAATGGATCTCTCCACCGGACGCTATATCCACGAAACCCGTGAATGGATACTGCGTAACAGCCCAGTCCCCATCGGCACAGTGCCTATTTATCAGGCACTGGAAAAAGTCAATGGCATTGCGGAAAACCTGACATGGGAAATGTTCCGCGATACGTTACTAGAGCAGGCCGAACAAGGAGTGGATTATTTCACCATCCACGCGGGGGTGTTGCTGCGTTACGTTCCTATGACTGCCAAGCGCCTGACAGGCATTGTTTCCCGTGGTGGTTCAATTATGGCGAAATGGTGCCTTTCCCATCATCAGGAAAACTTTCTCTATGCCCACTTTCGTGAAATTTGTGAAATCTGTGCGGCCTACGACGTTTCCCTCTCTTTGGGGGACGGATTACGCCCCGGCTCTATTCAGGATGCTAATGATGAAGCTCAATTTGCCGAACTGCATACCCTCGGTGAGCTGACCAAAATCGCCTGGGAATATGATGTACAGGTGATGATAGAAGGGCCGGGGCATATTCCGATGCAGTTAATTCGCCGCAATATGACAGAAGAACTGGAGCACTGTCACGAAGCGCCATTTTATACCTTGGGGCCACTGACAACTGATATCGCACCGGGTTATGACCATTTCACCTCTGGTATTGGTGCTGCAATGATCGGTTGGTTCGGCTGTGCCATGCTGTGTTATGTTACGCCTAAAGAGCATCTCGGTCTGCCAAACAAAGAAGATGTGAAGCAGGGGCTGATCACTTATAAAATCGCCGCTCATGCAGCAGATCTTGCTAAAGGTCATCCCGGTGCACAAATCCGCGATAACGCCATGTCAAAAGCTCGTTTTGAATTCCGTTGGGAAGATCAATTTAATCTGGCGCTTGATCCTGAAACTGCCCGCGCATATCACGATGAAACTTTACCACAAGAATCCGGTAAGGTTGCTCACTTCTGCTCAATGTGTGGGCCAAAATTCTGTTCAATGAAGATCACGCAAGATGTGCGAGATTATGCCGCAAAACTAGAGCAAGAAGCTGGCATGGAACAGATGTCCGAAGAATTCCGTGCTCATGGCAGTGAACTGTATCATCGTGCCGAGGATATCAACGATGTCAAATCAGCTTAAAACAATATCCTTTGCTCCGACTGAACACCGGTTGGGGCTATATCCCGTTGTGGATTCCCTGATGTGGATTGAGCGGTTACTGGAAGCGGGTGTCAGAACTCTGCAATTGCGCATCAAAGATATGTCCGAAGAGCAAGTGGAGGACGATATCCGGCAAGCCATTACACTGGGGAATCAATACAACGCTCGTCTGTTCATCAACGATTACTGGCGTCTGGCAATCAAACACCGTGCCTATGGCGTACATCTGGGGCAAGAAGATTTGGATATCGCCGATCTTCAGGCTATCCAACAGGCCGGACTTCGTCTGGGTATTTCCACCCATAACGAACAGGAACTAGCACGGGCAAAAGCTCTGCGTCCATCTTATATCGCACTGGGCCATATTTTCCCGACCACGACCAAAGAGATGCCATCAGCGCCACAGGGACTTATCGCACTGAAACATCAGGTGGAGATCACGCCAGAATTTCCTACCGTTGCCATCGGCGGTATCTCACTGGAACGTGTACCGGATGTGATCGCAACAGGTGTCGGAGGTGTGGCGCTGGTCAGTGCCATCACTAAAGCCAAAGACTGGCGACAGGCAACATCCAAATTACTTCACTTAGTTGAAGGAATAATGGTTGAAGGGATCGTTGAGAAAAATGATCGGAGGCTCTTATGTTGAACGATCAAGAATTTATGCGGTACAGCCGCCAATTGTTATTGGAAGACATCGGTCCTGATGGACAGGAAAAATTAAAAGCAGGCAAGGTATTAATTGTTGGAATGGGGGGGTTAGGCTCCCCCGCAGCACTTTATCTCGCCGCAGCAGGAGTAGGGCACCTCTATCTTGCAGATGATGACAAATTACATATCTCTAACCTGCAACGCCAAATCCTCTATCGCACGGCAGATATTTCCGCCGGAAAAGCAGTTCTGGCGGCAGAACAATTGGCCGATTTAAATCCCCTCGTCAATCTCACCGTTATTAGCGAGCGACAAGATAAAACGTCACTGACAAATCTTGTCCGACAAAGACAAATCGACCTGATATTGGATTGCAGCGATAACATGGCAACCCGGCACGCAATTAATGCTGTCTGTGTTAATACCAGTACACCCCTTATCAGTGGCAGTGCTGTAGGGTTCAGCGGGCAACTTATGGTGTTTGAACCCCCTTACCAACATGGTTGTTATGCCTGTCTCTATCCCGATCAGGAAGAACCACAACGTAATTGTCGGACTGCTGGTGTTCTGGGGCCAGTTGTCGGTGTTATCGGTACACTGCAAGCGCTGGAAGCAATCAAAATGCTGGCTGGTCTTCCTTCTCATCTGAGTGGAAAACTACGTCTGTTTGATGGCAGACAACAAAGCTGGAGCACATTACAGCTAACTGCATCACCGCAATGTCCAATCTGCGGAACATTATCTTTTATAGATAAAACAGTTTCAGGAAAAAAAATCGCATGAACATCATCGTCAACGATCAAACAGTCACACTGCCAGCTCCTGTGAATAAGCCTATGACGGTACAACAGCTACTAAAACATATACAGCGTACCCAATCGGGCACTGCATTAGCTATTAATCAGACTATTATCCCGCGCTCAGCATGGGATACTCACCTGGTCAATGACGGGGACAATATCCTGCTGTTTCAGGCCATTGCTGGTGGTTAATGCCGGAGGTTAATCATGTTAAAAATCGCTGATACCCTCTTTCACTCCCGCTTGTTTACAGGAACAGGTAAATTCGCTAATGCCGGATTAATGATAGAAGCTATCCGTGCCTCCGGTAGCCAGCTAGTCACAATGGCTATGAAACGTATCGATCTGCATGGCAACGATGATGGCATTCTCGCACCATTACAAGAGTCAGGAGTCAAACTCCTGCCTAATACTTCCGGGGCAAAAACCGCAGAAGAAGCCGTATTTGCCGCCCGTCTTGCACGGGAAGCACTGGACACCAACTGGATCAAACTGGAAATTCACCCTGACGTAAAATACCTGTTACCTGATCCGGTAGAAACTCTGAAAGGTGCAGAGCAGTTAGTCAAAGAAGGCTTTATTGTCCTGCCTTATTGCGGCGCAGATCCGGTTCTGTGCCGTCGTCTGGAAGAAGCAGGCTGTGCTGCTGTAATGCCATTAGGTGCTCCTATTGGTTCAAACAAGGGCTTGCTCACCCGTGATTTTCTGCAAATCATCATCGAACAATCCCATGTTCCTGTCGTCGTGGACGCTGGTATTGGCGCACCAAGCCATGCACTGGCAGCCATTGAAATGGGAGCCGACGCCGTCTTGGTCAATACTGCCATCGCCGTTGCTCATAATCCGGTCAAAATGGCGCAAGCATTTAAAGCAGCCATTGAGGCAGGTGAACTTGCTTATCAGGCCGGTATGGCAAGCCAGAAATCCTATGCAGAAGCCTCCAGCCCACTGACCAATTTTCTGGGGGTGCTATGACAGTTAACACATTACCCAGTAACACAGCGACCCGTAATCGATTGACAGAAACTACTTTTCGTCAACGCTGGCAACAGTTGGATTGGGATGACATCACGCTACGTATCAACAGTAAAACCAGACGAGATGTCGAACAGGCCCTAAACAGCGAACATCTGACATTGGATGATTTTATGGCACTGCTCTCCCCCGCAGCGCAGTCTTACCTTGAACCTTTGGCTCAGCGGGCACAACAATTAACCCGTCAACGATTTGGTCATACCGTGGGATTTTACATCCCACTTTACCTTTCCAACCTGTGCGCCAACGACTGCACTTATTGTGGTTTTTCCATGAGTAACCACATCAAACGTAAGACGCTCAATGAACAGGAAATTGAAGCTGAATGTCAGGCCATCAAAAAATTAGGGTTTGAGCATATCCTGCTGGTAACCGGGGAACATCAAAAAAAGGTCGGCATGGATTATTTTCGCCATTATCTTCCCTTAATACACCGTTATTTCAGCTCTGTCACAATGGAAGTGCAACCATTGGCACAAGAGGAATATGCAGAATTAAAAACTCTAGGATTGGATGGCGTACTGGTCTATCAGGAAACCTACCATGAGCCAAGTTATCAATTGCATCATCTCAAAGGGAAAAAACAAGATTTCCATTGGCGACTGGAAACCCCTGAACGACTCGGACGAGCAGGTATCGACAAAATCGGTTTGGGTGCGTTAATCGGTTTATCCTATAACTGGCGCACAGATTGTTATATGGTGGCAGAGCATCTGCTCTTCCTGCAAAAAGAATTCTGGAAAAGCCGCTATTCCATCTCTTTTCCACGCCTGCGTCCCTGTGCTGGTGGCATTGAACCTGCTTCTCTGATGAATGAGGCCGAACTGGTACAACTGATCTGTGCATTCCGCCTGCTGGCACCAGATGTAGAGCTTTCCCTCTCCACGCGTGAATCCCCGTATTTCCGCGATCACGTCGTGCCATTGGCAATAAATAGTGTCAGTGCCGGCTCCAAAACCCAACCGGGTGGTTATGTCGATAATGACCATCACGAGCTGGAACAGTTCTCTCCAAACGATCATCGTTCTGTTGAACAAGTTGCAGATGCTTTGGTGAAAGCTGGATTGCAACCAGTCTGGAAGGATTGGGATAGTTATTTGGGCAGGCATGGATAAAAAATATCATGATATCCCTCATCCACATTGGATGAGGGGTAATCAACTAACTCTTTTTTTAAAAAGGGGATTTAATTTTGTCGGGTTGTAATCTGCAAACCATCATTTCAATAAAATCTGTGCATAAAACATACAGACCGATAGAATGGTCTCTAACTCAAATCATGCAGAGCTTTGTTCAATGAGGACGTCAATTTGAAATCAGAGAATTTCACTTGTAAACCTTCACGTTCCGGTGAACAACACATAGCCCCAACAAATACCTGCTGTCCAGTGTGATTACTGATATTAAAAGGAGATAACCGCAACAATGGCCATCGCTTACCATCAGTGGAATATTGCAAGCGTATAGCCCCCTCCTGATAGGTCAAACGCAGCCAGAATTTATCAGGGTCACCTGGAAAAACCCCCATTGCCCAATCAGAGCAAGGAGCTGTCAGTACACTGCCAATTGTTGACTGCCCATCAGAATGCTCAATACCCGCTTTTAACCAGTGGTGCTCATCCACCAGCAACATAATACCGGCCTGATCGTATAACTGCTCAAAACGTCCTTCAATGCAGAGCTGAAAAGTGAACCCTTCTTTGATAAAAGCAGCCTCTACATAACCACCAAAAACATGCCCACTATGGCGTTGGAAGCCGTACCAGGTATCTCGCCAAAAATCTGTTTGATTATCAGTCACCACATGCAATTCATCATCTTGATGCTTCCACGAAACGGGTTCATTAAGCCAATGGCAGTGCAACAAATTCATCAATATTTCCTCTGTTATTTTCGGTCGGGTGCAATTAACCAATATCCCGCCAATAATGAAAGAGATAACAAAGCGATACAACCAAACGCGCTGTGCAATGTTATCTGATGGGCTAAACCACCAATAATCGCCGGCCCAAGCAGAATACCTGAATATCCCATCGTAGAGACCGCAGAAACAGCCAGAGAGTCAGGCATCACTTTTTGCCGTCCCGATGCGGTAAAAAACATCGGAGCCAGATTGGACAAACCAGCGCCGATCATCAGGAATGCCACCACCAATGCAATTACACCGGATGCCAGATAAATCAGGATAAACCCTGATGTCGCCAAAATAGCGCTTGCCAAAAAAACCTGCCGATACCCGCAGGCGGCGATCAGCCTGTCTCCGAAAAATCGACCGCATGTCATGGTAATAGCAAACAGGGTATAACCCAATCCCGCCTGATGACTATCTATGCTATGAACACTGCTTAATAAGATCCCACTCCAATCCAGCATGGAACCTTCCATCAGATAAACAACAAAACAGAGAAAACCTATCAAGATCACAATTCCACGCGGCAAAGCAAAAAACGGGGTATCTCCGGCTTCTGCATCATCCAGCAATCCATTCCATACCGGAAACAGCAACAGGATAATCAATAATGTCACAGCGACCATTACTAAAAATGGGGATATTCCCATAAACAGCAACAAACTCACCGAACCCGCCCCGGATATTCCCCCTAAACTGAACAGGGCATGAAAACCTGACATCACAGGACTCTGTACTCTTTTTTCAATATTAACTGCGTGGATATTGGCCGAAACATCCATCGCCCCAATCCCTGCCCCAAATAAAAATAGTGCACCAGCCAGAACTGCGGGAGTAGGTAGGATACTCAATCCCGGCAACATCAAAATGGCCAGTAATGTGAAGAAAGCAAAAACTTTCCGGCAACCAAATCGTGCGGACAGCATTCCTGCGACTGGCATCATAATGAAAGAGCCTATGCCAAATGCCAGCATCAGCAAGCCCATTGCACCATCATCCAAGAGTAGTCTCTCTTTGACTAATGGGATCAGAGGAGCCCAACTCGCCATACTAAAACCTGCAATAAAAAAAGAGATTTTTGTCGCCATAATAGGTTGTTTAACCAAAGAAATCGTATATTCCCCAGACATCCGCTTCCTCCATCAATTTCCGCGTATGCAACCTTGTTTTACATACACAAGCCTGATAAAAAATCACCCTTATTCAAACAATGCCCTTCTCGATTTTTTGAAAAGGGCATTAGCTTGAGATATAAAACCCAAATCATACTGGCTGAAAATCTTTTTAAATTATATTGAGATTAACCCTGCAAATTGAGGAATATCTGCCAGACTCTTAATAACACACGTTGCCTGCTTATACTGTTCCATTACTGACAAGGCATGAGGCCAGGCATATATTTGTGGAATACCCGCTTGTTTTGCTGCCATAATTCCCAAATCAGTATCTTCAATGACTAAAGTCTGCCGAACCTCCATTCTTTTCAATTTAAGCATAGCCAGATAGGGATCAGGAAAAGGCTTGGTTTGTTCAACATCATCACCAGAAATTAATGCTGGTTCTTCCGCCAGGCTCAACAACCCAAGATTGGCCAAACACACTTCGCGTGGAGCGGTCGAAACAAAGCCAAAAGCAACCCCATTTTGCTGTAAGGCTGTTAGCAAGCCAGCAATGCCTGGTCGCAGGTAATGTGTAGATAATTTATCTTGATAAACTGAGATAATCTGGTTGGTAATGCTTTGCTGTACTTGTGATGGAACACCAATCGCATTCAGTGTTTCTGCCAGACTCAGGCCGATCAGTTGTTGTGGCTGAATATCGCGTGTCTGTTCAGGTGCCAGTTCACACAGCACATCAAAATGTAGCTGTTCACTATCAACAATGACCCCGTCGATATCAAAAATGACATTGAATTTATCCATCATCACTATTCCAATACTCATCAATTACTTCAAATCAGCCACACGAATTAACACTTTACAATTTGGCGTACTAAGCGGTATTTGCGCCTTGCCTGCAATATCACAACCAACAGTCAGAAATGCCTGGTGATAATCATCAAAATCAAAAACATGACTAATCAGGCGATCTGCCGGGATCACACCATCACGGATCATGGTGTAAGCCCGTTCAAAACTGTTGTTCAGGGAATCAATGGAACCAATCACAGAAAGGCTCTTATCCGCAATCTTTAAGATATCGAGATTGGCATGTTTGTCTTTTAAAGCAACATTCAATAACTTACCTCCCGGTGCCAAATGACCGAAAATATACTCTGTCAGTTGCCCAGTAGTATCTACACACAGGTCTATTAATGCCGATTTATCGCCGTATTCCTGTGTCAGCGCTTCATCAAAATTAGTATATAATCGGCATTCCGCAGGTAAATTCTGGCGGGCAAACTGTATACGATTCGGGTTTTTCTCAATCATGAACGCCTTAACGCCTCGCTCATGCAATGCCCAAAGGTACAGCATCCCCATCGGCCCTGCACCTGCTACTACTGCACGAATATTGGTGTGGGTAATCCCCAATTTATCCACGCCAGTCAATGTACAACTTAATGGCTCTGTCAATGAAGCCGCTTCCATACTGACATGAGGCTCCAATTTAATCAGTGAACCCTCTTTTGCCAGATACTGCTCAGCAAATGCACCATCATAGGAAACACCCGCTTCTGTACCCATTTTCTTCTCACAATGGTTTGGGTTGCCTGTCTGGCACATTCTGCAACACCCGCAAGAGTATGTCGGGTTAATGACTACACGATCACCAACTTGAAAGCGCGTTACTCCACTACCCACCTGTGCCACAATGCCTGTCGTTTCATGGCCCAATGTCGTTCCCGGTACTGCAACAGGGTAAGAACCCGTGATAATGCCTACATCAGTTCCACATATCCCGCATACAGCGATATTCACCACCACATCATCCGGTTCAATACAGTGCAACGGCTCAACGTCCTGGACTTGAATATCCCATACTTGATTAAATTTAAGCGCTTTCATTATGCAACCTCCCTGTGTCCCTGGGCAGAAACCGTCAGCTCAGCAAAAGTCAGATCCAATTTATGAAGTATTTCGTTCAAATGCACTTGTGTACAAATCAAAGGAGGACGTACCTTGAGTGCTCGCCCCTTACCATACCGGGAACCACGCAGAATAAGTTTATGGTAGTTGGCAACCGCAATCGCCCTGCCTGCAAACTCTGGACTTGGCGTATCAAAACCAAACATATAACCAATGCCCCTGACTCCGGTAATTTCAGGATATTTATGTTGTAAATCCAGCAACCCGTTACGCAGGAAGGTTTCATTCTGACGTACATTTTCTAAGATATGTTCATCTTCAATAATATCGATGATTTCGTTAAGTGCGACCAAAGACAACGGATTAGCGCCGGAAGTGCTTGAATGCTCGAATGATTCCAATACATCCAATGAACTACGCATAAGCACACCGCCGGTTGGAATACCAATGCCGCCTGCGCCTTTGGCAAAAACGATAATATCTGGCTCTAGTTCTTTGGCATAACCTGTAGAAGCAAAGAAAGTACCCGTACGCCCAAACCCTGTCTGAACTTCATCTGCAATAATAATGATGCCATGCTGATGGCAAATTTCCCGGATCTTGCGATAGAACTCCACGGGGAAAACAATATTCCCGCCATTCCCCTGAATCGGTTCAATAATCAGACATGCGATATTGTCGCTTGAGCCCAACTGAATGAACTGCTCCAGATCGATATACTGTGTTGCTTCATCTGGGGGTTCAGCCATGACACTACTCGGAGCTGGAATTTTTATGGAACCTTCGATATTGATATGAAAATTTTTAAGCCGGAACGCATTGCCAGAAACCTGCGCCGTAGCAAGAGACTGACCGTGATGGGCAAGAAAGAAAGAAACGATGCCAGAACGTCCTGTCGCTTTTTGAGCAATACGAATGGCACACTCCACAGCACCAGAGCCAGAAACATCCCGTAACCAAATTCTGTCTATACCTTTGGGAGTATGTTTAACCAACTTATTCAAAATATACTGTGACATTTCTCGTGTATAGGCAGAACTCAAATGCGTGCATCTATCAATCTGCTGCTTTAATTTTTCAGCGATCCTGTGATTAGTGTAACCAAGCGGCAAATTGAACGTTCCCGATGCCGCATCAATATATTTTTCACCATCAATGACCAAATACGGGCCATGACCGACATAACGAGAAAGCATTTCTTCGAGATGATTCTCTTTAAAGTGATCTTCTTTAAGGTGATAGTTATTTTCCATAATCACTCTCCATCATTAGTTATATTTAACAAAAAACACGTCAACTATGGAGAATAAGATTAGACCTCTTTCAAATTTGATGTCTATCACAGAAATACCATAAAAAATATTAAATAGGTTTAAAAATTATTTTATATTTTTATTTATTCATATTTATTTATGTTCTTAACAGTAATATCGCATTGGGGAAAAATTATCAGACACCTAATCCCATCATTTGCATTAAATACTGTGCTTGCTGAATAGCTTCCTGACGATGGGTAATACCCATTTTCTGATACAGATTGCGGATATGAGTTTTAACTGTCGTCGCTGCCACTTCCAGTTCAACAGCAATTTGCTCGTTACTGTAACCAGAATAAATCAACCCCAATACCTGCCATTCACGTTGAGTTAATGGGCTATTACGAATAAGTTCAGGGACATCAGGATGAGTAAGAAGCTGCTCAACAAAAGTTTCATCAAAATGAGCAAATTTATGCCGATTCTGGCGATTAATTTCCCGCAAGATACGCTGCGCCCGATGTTGCTCAAATTCAGGCAAGATATTGAGTTGAATGAGCTGGCGCAATTGCTGAGCCATTAACTCACCTTCAAGCACAAAATGACTGATAAACCCCGTGCGATTAGCTAAATGCAAGGCTTCCATCAGCACTTGTTGTGCTTCAGCCTTACGCTCAAGCTGCCAGTAAAGTAAGTTGCACAATAATAAATTGCGATTCAGATCGCTTACCAGTTCCAGCTTTAAAGCATATTCATTCAGCGTTTCCAAAATAGCTTCTGCTTCTTCATACTGACCAAGCAAGATCTGAGCACGGGCAATATTACGCCACTGGTTCTGGTTGAAATGGTTACTGAAACTTTCAGGTTTTTCTGCCTGAACCAGCCATTGTGCCACTGAAACCTTATCCTCCAGATGTTGCCAGATAATGACCCGCAATTTATCAGTATTTGTTCGCCAGTCACGGTGATAATGCCCATTATTGAGCAGATTCTCACACCGGGATAAATGACGGCGAGCATTATCAATATCGCCACGAATTAAAGAGCATTTCGCCAGTTGAGTCAGACACTGTAATTGCTGCTGAGGCTGAAAGTTAGATAACACATCTAAACCACGACGTGCCGATTCCTCCGATTCATCAATACGCGCCCAACACCACAAAAGCTGTGAACGAATACGCAGCAAAAACTCGTGCATGGGTAACTGTTCCAAATGCTGTTCACGGATCAAGTCAAAAGCGTGATTTTGAGTTTCATAGGCGGCCTGCAAATATCCCTGAGCCAGTAAAATTTCACTTTGCTGCAATAATGCCCATAAAGCATAATGGTAAACATGGCAGTGGCGGGCAAGCTGTTCTGTCTGTTTCATCAACGTTAATGCGCGAGACAACTCCCCTTTACAATGCAATACCTCCCCTTTGACTGACATCGCGACAATACGGCCATATTCATTATCAGGCAGCAGACTTGCCAACGCTTTTTCAGCCAGTAAATCGGCATCATCCGGTCTGCCGTCATTAATCGCGACCTGAGCACGCAATGCGTCAAACTCTCCCAGTAATTCATCCTCAACCTTTATCTCTTTTTGCTCCAAAGATCGCTCAGCCTGATTCAATAACGCATTGACCTCATAATGCCGATACTGACTCTGCGCCAGCCATGCCTGTAACAGCACCAAACGCGGATTTTCCAATAGCTGCTCATGCGGCAAAGCATTCATGCACTCTTCCAGTAGTGATAACTGGCTGTGGTTAAATAACTCCCATGCATGTTGTAGCAAAATATCACATAACAACTTCGTATCTGCTGTCGCCAAAGCATGATGAACCGCTTCTCCCGGATACCCCTGCATCAACCAGCCTTCTGCCGCCGCACGATGCAATTCCGGTAAATCCGCTGCCATTTCCCACTGGCAACGTTGGCGAAGGAATGAAGCAAACAAGGGATGAAAACAAAACCACTCTCCAGAATCATCCATGCGCTGGATAAACAACCCTTGACGTTCAATATCTTCAAGGTGTTGCTGTCCATTTTCCATTCTTGTCAAACAGACAATCAAACCATCATTCATCGAACGCAGGATAGAACTACGCAGCAAAAACTCCCGTGTTTCCTGATCAACGCGGTTTAAAACTTCGTCCACAAGATAATCTGACAAATGGCAGGCATTCATTCCTGAAAGGCGTTTTGCCGACATTTCTGCTGTATTACCTGCCTGACGGGCAGAGAGAACAATTAACTGCAACGCCGTCGCCCACCCTCCCACGTCGTGACATAACTGTCTGCAATGATCAGCATCTAATGGTCTGGCCAGCCGTTTATCAAAAAATTGCTGCGCTTCCTGCTCATTAAAAGCTAACTGCTGACTGTCGAATTCTAACAATTGCTCGCGCACACGTAAGTTAGCAACGCCCAATGACGGTAAATGACGGGAAAGGATAATCAACGTCAGGTTTTCCGGCTGGTGGCGTAGAAAAAAACGCATGGCTTCATGGATAAGCTTATTCACGATCAGATGATAATCATCGATCACCAGAAACAGTGGTTGTTTCCATTCATTCAGTTCAATAAATAATTGTGCAAACAGTGCAGATAAATTGGCATATTGATGTTTTTGCGCTAATACTTCACTTTTAACACAATGCCCCTGTGTCGCCTGTTGGACAGCAGCAATCAGATAGCTGGCAAAACGTTCCGGCTGATTATCACTATCATCCAGAGAATACCACCCCAGATTATCCTGTCCGGCAGCCCATTGTGACATTAACGTGGTTTTACCATACCCTGCCGGACTGGTTATCAGCACCAATCGATAATTCTGTGCTTCATTAAGCTGTTTTAACAGGCGCTCACGCATAACCATATTATTGAGGCGAAGGGGGCGACTGAGTTTCGACGGGATAAGCATGATTTCCTCCCCTCACAAATAACGAGTCAAACTGATTTCTGAAACCTTGTTTCGATGTTATTAAGCAATCAAAATCAGTAACATTTGCTAATGAACAACCAAATTTAGAGAAATGCCCGCCTTTTGCAATTAGGTTGATTGATTTCATTGTGTTAAGTTGCACCTTGTCACATTCTTTATCTGAAACGTTTCTTGTTCCCGATAAAATTGCGAAAGCATCCGAAAAAATAGCTACGCCCTGATACTCATCCCTGTGAATATCCTTACAGGATGATGTATCTTGCCGACTGAGCCTTCAGCATATCAGGCTAAATAATCTCTATATTTTCCCCAGGATGAAGACTCCATGAAACAGCCCAAACTCGATAAAGCCGTATTTCAGGCTGCACTTACTCGTCAGTGGCAACGCTTTGGCCTTGATTCAGCACAGAAAATGACAACACATCAGTGGTGGCAAGCTATCAGTACCACTCTTTTGGAATTACTGCCTACTTATCGGCAAAACAGTAATCACCAAATTGATCATCCAAACCACGTCGATAGTTCGAAAGGCAATCAACGACACGTCAACTACATTTCGATGGAATTTCTAATCGGCCGTTTGACTGCTAACAATTTGCTTAACCTTGGTTGGTATGATGATGTTCAGACTTATTTAGCCGAATATGGAGTGCTATTAAGTGATGTACTGGAAGAAGAAGTTGACCCTGCTTTGGGTAATGGTGGATTAGGGCGTCTGGCAGCCTGTTTTCTTGATTCAATGGCAACCCTTAAGCAACCGGCAATCGGCTACGGACTCAATTACCAATATGGCCTGTTCCGGCAATCTTTCGAACAGGGGCTACAAATTGAAGCTCCTGATGATTGGGAACGCAATACCTACCCGTGGTTTTACCACAATATACAGTTGAACGTTACTGTCAGTTTCGGCGGTAAAATTGTCACAACAGCAGAAGGTCGTGAAACCTGGCTACCTGATTTTACGCTAACAGGAGAAGCATGGGATCTACCTGTGATTGGTTATGATAATGGTGTTATACAACCCCTGCGTCTGTGGCTGGCAACTCACGATAATCCCTTTGATTTATCACTGTTTAATGATGGGCAGTTCCTGCATGCTGAGCAACAAGGCATTGAAGCCAACAGCCTGACCAAAGTCCTCTATCCGAATGATAATCATCAGGCCGGAAAACGCCTTCGTCTGATGCAGCAGTATTTCCAGTGCGCCTGTGCCGTAGCTGATATTCTACGTCGTCATCAACAAGCTGGCCGCAAAATACAAGAGTTACCGCAGTACGAAGTTATCCAGCTCAATGATACCCATCCAACCATTGCCATTCCTGAGATGATGCGTCTTCTGATTGATGAGCTCCAATTGGATTGGGATACTGCATGGGCCATTACTGGACAGACCTTCGCGTATACCAACCACACCCTACTACCAGAAGGCTTAGAACGTTGGGATGAACATTTAATCAGTGAATTACTGCCGCGCCACCACCGTATCATTCAGGAAATAAACCGTCGCTTCCGTGAAACAGTGGAACAAAACTGGCCGGGCAATCAACAAATATGGGAAAAACTGGCTGTTATCCATGACCATCAGGTGAGGATGGCTAATCTCTGTGTTGTAGCCTGTTTTGCAGTTAATGGAGTAGCAGCACTGCATTCATCTTTGATTGTGACAGACCTATTTCCTGAATATCATCAATTGTGGCCGGCAAAATTCCATAATGTAACCAATGGGGTTACACCACGTCGCTGGCTAAAACAATGCAATCCAGCACTCTCTTCATTGATTGATCAGACATTAGGACACGAATGGATCAACGATATTACCGCGTTAAAAAAACTCGAACCCTATGCCAATGATGCGGCTTTTCATGAAGCTTATCGGGGGGTAAAACAGGATAATAAAATCCGCTTGTCCAACTACGTTAATAAAGTGATGGGGCTTAAACTCGATCCCCATGCCATTTTTGATGTACAAATCAAACGACTGCATGAATACAAACGCCAGCATTTGAATCTGCTGCATATCCTCTCACTTTATCGACAAATTCAGGAAAACCCGGCGTTGGATATTCACCCACGTGTTTTCCTGTTCGGCGCTAAAGCCGCCCCAGGTTACTATCTGGCAAAAAATATTATCTCCGCCATCAACCACGCAGCCGAAAAGATCAACCACGATCCGATCGTACGTGATCGCCTAAAGATTGCCTTTATTCCCGATTACAATGTTTCTAAAGCTGAATTAATGATCCCTGCCGCCGATGTATCAGAACAGATCTCTACAGCAGGAAAAGAGGCCTCCGGCACAGGTAATATGAAACTCGCCTTAAATGGAGCACTCACTATCGGCACACTGGATGGTGCAAATGTCGAAATAGCCGAACAAGTTGGCAACGATAATATTTTTATCTTCGGGCATACAGTAGAGGAAGCAAAAGCATTACTGAAAAATGGCTATAACCCACAAAGCATTCTCCAACAAAACAGTCACCTACAAGACATCCTCGATTCGCTTGCCAACGGTGAATTCAGTCATGGAGATACACAAGCATTTGCTTTAATGCTGCATAGTCTGATTGATGGCGGTGACCCTTATTTGGTACTGGCAGATTTTGCTGATTACTGCGTTGCTCAGCAGCGGATCGACGCCCTATACCGTAATACCCACGGTTGGACACAGAGCGCGATCCTTAATACTGCCCGTATGGGAAAATTCAGCTCTGACCGAACTATTCAAGATTACCAACAGCGTATCTGGCAGTTGAAATAAGGATCCGTCATGGAAAATAAATGCCTTGATGATTTAGCAACAGAGGCCGGTATTGCCACTGAATATATTAATGCTTACGGGAAACCACAGGCTATTCCTGCTCAAATAAGGCATCGGATTTTACAAGCTATGGGGACAAATATACCGGTCAAAAGACCGGTTTCTGACCCCTCTGTTCTGTCTTTCCCCACAGTGAAAGTATTGATGCAGGGAAAAGCATTTACTTTGTCTTTGGATAGCTCAATACAATATCAATGGCAGATACAGACAGAACAAGGAGAAGATTTACATGGAAATTGCCAATATCAGCTTACATTGCCGACCTCTTTGCCTCTGGGTTACCACACTCTTATTTTGACACCTATATCAGAGCAAAAAGATGATGCACAACATCACACGATGCAGATCATTGTCACACCAGAACGCTGTTATGAACCAAAGCCCTTGAAGAAAGGCCATAAACTTTGGGGAGCCTGTGTTCAACTCTATACACTGCGTTCAGAAAATAACTGGGGAATCGGTGATTTTGGTGATTTAAAACAGATGTTGCGAGAACTGGCACAACGCGGAGGGTCTTTTATCGGCCTGAATCCGCTGCATGCAATGTATCCGGCCATGCCTGAAAACGCCAGCCCTTATAGTCCTTCATCCCGCCATTGGCTTAATGTCATTTACATTGATGTAAATCAGGTAGAAGACTTCAAATCCTGTACCGAAGCTCAAATATGGTGGCAGTCACCAGAAACTCAGCACAAACTTCAGCATGCCCGTCAAACAGAATGGGTTGATTATTCCACCGTAATGGCATTAAAAATGACGGCGTTACGTTTGGCTTATCAGCAATTCAATACCCGAATTGTTGCAGATCCCCTTTACATCGCTTTCCGGCAATTTATTACTCAAGGTGGTAAGAGCCTGTATTCACAGGCTGTCTATGATGCCCTGCTCTGTAAACTGTACAGTGAAAACCATGCTTATTGGGGTTGGCCCGCTTGGCCAGAAAAATATCGTGAACCAGATAGTGATACCGTTCAGGAATTTTGTCATACCCACTCACAGGAAGTGGAATTTTTTCTTTGGCTACAATGGATAGCTGACAGTCAATTAGCTGACTGTTTTAGTGAAAGCCAAAACAGTTCTATGCCAATTGGTATTTACCGTGATCTGGCCGTCGGTGTGGCGCAAGGCGGTTCAGAAACCTGGGAGAACCGAGAGCTTTATTGCACTGAAGCATCCATTGGTGCACCACCGGATATTTTAGGACCACTAGGGCAGAACTGGGGACTCCCACCGATGAACCCTCACGTGTTACAAACCCAACACTACCAGCCTTTTATTAAATTACTACGTAGCAATATGCGTCACTGCGGTGCATTACGAATTGATCATGTGATGGCACTGCTCAGGCTTTGGTGGATACCACAAGGCGAAAGCGCAGCACAAGGGGTTTATGTTCACTATCCCGTTGATGATCTGCTGGCAATACTGGCACTAGAAAGTCAACGCCACTGTTGCATGGTGATAGGTGAAGATTTAGGGATTGTACCAGAAGAGATTGTCGGGAAATTACGCGAACGTGGTGTCTATTCTTACAAGGTATTTTATTTCGAGCGCGACGGACAAGGAGAATTTAAGTCACCTAATGAATATACCACACAAGCTATGGCAACTATCACCACCCATGATTTACCAACATTACGCGGGTTTTGGCAAAGTGGCGATCTGAAACTGGGGGAATCAATCGGCTTATATCCAGATAACACGCTACTTGCTAAGTTATATGATGAACGCGAACATTGTAAGCAAAAGCTATTGGCAGGTTTACACCGATCTGGCTATCTTTCTGAATCATTGTTCATAACAAATACGCCAATTCAATTGCAGCAAGAGACCTCATCACAGATATCAATCTCCATTAATCATGACATACACTATTATCTCGCCAGCAGTACCAGTGCTTTATTAGGCTTACAACCCGAAGATTGGTTAGATATGGAACACCCTGTCAATGTTCCTGGCACAACCAGGGAATACCCGAACTGGCGACGTAAATTAGCTGTTACATTGGAAGCTATTTTCAAAGATGAGCGTGTAAATCACTTGCTGGAAACAGTGGATAAGCACAGAAGGACGATTTCATAATCAGTTGAATAAATACTTGTACTAGAGCCAGCTTACGGCAGATTTTACTAAATATAAGCACAAAAATACCATTATTCGTGTGATCCACGCTTCTGGTTCTGAAATTCTCCGCAAGTATTTAGTATTAAACTTCGTACCGTAATTACTCCGGTACGAAGTTCCAACTTAAACTCCCCTTACTTTGGTTGACTTTTAATCAGATAGTCACCCCTTCACGCCACCCGCTGTTAATCCTCCCACTAACCAGCGCTGAGCAAGTAAGAAAACCACTGTAATAGGCACAGCAGAAAGTACGGCAGCCGCTGCAAAATCACCCCAGAGGTAATTTTGTGGATGAAGATATTGCTGCATACCCACAGCTAGTGTGTAATTGTCCACATCACTTAACAATAGCGACGCCACTGGCACTTCAGTAATCACCCCAATAAAAGACAGAATAAATACAACTGCCAGTATTGGTACAGAAAGAGGCAAAAGTATCAAACGAAAAACTTGCCACGATGTCGCTCCATCCAACATAGCCGCTTCTTCTAAAGAACGATCTAATGTTTCAAAATAACCTTTTATCGTCCACACATGCAGAGCAATTCCCCCCATATAAGCAAAAATCACGCTGCCATGGGTATTCAACCCGATAAAAGGAATATATTCTCCTAGTCGATCAAACAGAGCATATAGTGCTACCAATGACAAAACAGCGGGGAACATTTGAAAAATCAACATTCCTTTCAACAAAGTACTTTTGCCACGAAAACGCATACGAGCAAAGGCATAAGCACATGTTGTTGATAGTACAACAATACCCGTGGCAGTAATAAATGCGATTTTCACAGAATTCCATAGCCATAACATCACCGGAAATGGCGGGGATGTAACACGCCCATCTGCGGATTCTATACTAATGCCAAGTGCCAATTTCCAGTGTTCCCAGGAAATCGTATCCGGAATAAGACTCCCTGTAGCAAAATTTCCCGGTCGTAAGGAAATAGCAATAACCATCAGTAATGGGAATAAAATCAAAGCGATAAAAGTCAGCATGAGTATATGTGTTGCCCATACTCGCCACCGTTGCGATTTAGGTTGCACCATCGCCATGTTGCCATCTCCTTAGTCAAATTTAATACGTGTGGTTTTCAGGTTAATGATTGCTAAGGCTCCCACCAGCAGGAAAATTAACGTTGCTATCGCCGCCGCTAATCCAAAATCCTGTCCCCCACCACCTTCAAACGCAATACGATAGGTATAGCTGACTAAGAGGTCGGTATAACCCGCAGGTGTTGTTGTGCCAATACGATCTGGTCCGCCTTTAGTGAGTAATTGGATCAGGACAAAGTTGTTGAAGTTAAACGCAAAGCTGGCAATCATCAATGGTGTCAGGGGCTTAATTAACAAAGGAAACGTGATATAGAAGAAATTCTGTAACGGCCCTGCACCATCCATTGCAGATGCTTCATACAGATCATCAGGAATCGCTTTCAGCAACCCCATACACAGGATCATCATATAGGGATAACCTAACCATGTATTGACGATAATCAGCATGGTTCTGGTCAGAGTTGGATCAGTAAACCAATCCGGCTTCAGACCAAATAACCCATTAAGCAGCAAGTTAATTTCGCCAAAACTTTGATTAAATAACCCCTTGAAGATAAGGATGGAAATAAAGGAAGGTACAGCATACGGTAAGATAAGTAATACTCGGTAGATTGCCCTGCCTTTGAGGGCTTCCCACTGTACAATACACGCCAGGATCATACCTAGCGCCACAGTCAATATTACTGTCAACAGGGAAAAGATCACCGTCCAGACAAAAATAGAGAGAAAAGGTTTTTGAATCCCTTCATCCTGTATCACTCGCAAGAAGTTTTTCCACCCAATAGAAACAGTAAATCCGGGACTCAACGTTTCTTGCCCCCATTCTCCTTTGGCATTAATGGATTGATAGAAGCCTGTCTCCATATTTGGTCGATATTGCACATCAGTTTGATTGTTGGTTAGGGCGTTACCATCTTCACTCAGAGTATAAAGTGCATGTATACCAGAAAATTGCCGTAGAGAACTCATACGTAACTTACTGCCATCGGGCAAAACTACCACAATTTTTCCCAATATCTGTCGGTTCTGAGTGATAGTACGCAATGTAGCAGCACTACGTTCGAAACCAAGCTCAAAACCAATTGCTTGTTCACGCAATGGCAGAATCATCTCTTCTTTTTCAGATTCAGATAAAGAAAAAGGTTCTGATACCAATATATTAGAACTGGATATCTTAGAACTATCCGGGATACTCAATGCCAAAACCCACCGTTCAGCTTCAGGATAAAGCTTGAAATCAAATGCTTCTCCTGTCTGATATTGACGACTCATTAATACTGTCTTAGCCCGCTCAAGGGTGAGTTGGTTGGTACTGCTATAATTTGTAAAAGCAATCGCAATGGTGCAAATAAGCGGAAACAATACAAACAAAGCCATTCCGGCAATACCCGGATAGGTATAACGCCAAGCGTAAGCTCTGCTATTAACAAAAATATAAATACCACTGCCCAGTAATACCAGTGTCAGCATAGCAAACAGGTATTCCCCTTGTGCATACATCAACACAGTCAAATAACCGGTAAAAAATAGGCCCATCCCCGCTATCAGCCCCACGACAAGCCGTTTCAGGACAGAACGTGACCACCATACTTTTTTGTTCAATCTTGTTGACATTATGCACTTCCTGTTACTATCCCAGTTAATAACTATTCCCGTTACAAAAATATCTTTACTCAAAATCTGTTACTGAAATACAGTAACCAAACTTGCCCTTCAATAGCTAAAAAAGCTCCTTAAAAATCAGGAGCCTAATATTCGTTTATTTTACTATCCGAGCCTCTGCATCATTGAGAGCCGCATCTACAGATTGTCGACTACTTATTGAATTGAGTACGGCGCTACGCATGCCATACCAGAAACTGCTCATTTGTGAAATATTGGGCATAATTTCCCCTTTCTGAGCATTTTCCATCGTGGCAGCAATGCGAGGATCTTTGGCAAGAATATCTTGATAGGATTTCAACGCTACAGCGCCTAATGGCTTATCCTTATCCATCATGGCTAAACCTTCATTAGTCAGCAGGTAATTTTCCAAAAACTCTTTCGCCAATTCCTTATTAGGGCTAGCTGCATTAATTCCCGCACTTAAAATACCAACAAATGGTTTAGAGGGTTGACCTTTAAAAGTAGGTAACAGAGTGACACCGTAATTGATCTTACTTTTGTCGATATTCGCCCATGACCAGGGGCCATTGATCGTCATTGCTGTTTTGCCTTTATTGAAAGCAGCTTCAGCAATGGAGTAATCGATATCCGCACTGAGATGTTTGTTTTTTACCAAGTTGACTAAAAATGTCAAACCCGCTTTAGAGCCAGCATGATTTACACCACTATCTTTAATATTGTAGGTATCTCCTTGCCTCTTAAAAGCATATCCACCATCAGCAGCAATCAGGGGCCAAGAGAAATAAGGCTCCTGTAAATTAAACATGATTGCACTCTTTCCCTGTTTTTTTAGTTCGTTATCCAATGCCGGAATTTCTTCCCATGTTGCAGGTGGTGACTTAAGTAGATCCTTATTGTAAATAAGGGAAAGTGCTTCAACTGCAACAGGATAACCCACTATCTTGCCATCATGGCGAACAGCATCCCAAGTAAAAGGAAACAGTTTGTCTATAAAATTTTTATCAGGTGTGAGCTCAGCCAACAGCCCAGACTGTGCATAACCTCCAAAACGATCATGTGCCCAGAAAATGATATCAGGACCATCCCCCGTTGTAGCAATCTGGGCATACTTTTCTTCTAGTTTGTCTGGGTGTTCAACACTGACTGAAATGCCCGTTTCCTGCGCAAACTTATCACCGACCTGAGACAGACCGTTATATCCCTTATCCCCATTGATCCAAATTACTAGTTTACCTTCTTCCAATTTTGCTAAAGCCGGGGCAGAGAGTACCCATGTAGATAAAACGGAAAGCATCAGAGCACGAACACTCACTTTCAAAGTTGTTTTTTTCATCATTCCGTCCTTTTTATCGTCTGCTAATTTAAGCTAAATTTCTCATTACACTTTCAGAAAATAGTCCTCAGTGTGCAATTAATGGAAAACAGGCTCATCCTCCTTTACCCTACGCCTCCCATCAAATGAGTGTGAGCGTGATTACAAAAGCACTGTAAACCAGACTGTTAGTCTTAAAAAGGCATCAATTTTTGGGATTAAAATCACATCTTATTCCGTGACTTATCAAAGAATTTTTCAATTTTATTAATCTAATCCTCCTACCTCCTCCCCCATAAAAAACTATGAAATGGAGGATTTTTGTTCCTGTTATTTTGCACACAATCCTGCCATCTGCTTTTCACTACAAACCAGGATGGCAACTCCGAGGGAAATACATGTCCAGCGTCACATTTCGTAATGTATCTAAGGCTTATGGTGAAAATATTATTTCTAAAAATCTCAATCTTGAGATTGAAGAAGGGGAATTCGTGGTTTTTGTTGGCCCATCAGGATGTGGAAAATCAACCTTATTAAGGATGATTGCCGGGCTGGAAGATATTACTTCCGGTGAGCTATTGATCGCAGGGCAAAGAATAAATGATGTACCTCCTGCCAAACGCAGTATCGGAATGGTTTTTCAATCTTATGCGCTCTACCCCCATCTGTCTGTAGCAGATAATATGTCTTTCGGTTTAAAGCTGGCAGGTGTTAAAAAGAGTGAAATTCAGAAGCGAGTAGAGCGAGTTGCAGAAACTCTCCAGCTTGCTCACTTATTAGATCGCCGCCCAAAAGCGCTATCAGGTGGGCAACGTCAGCGAGTTGCTATTGGCAGAACTCTGGTAGCCGAACCTAATATCTTTTTGCTGGATGAGCCTCTTTCCAATTTGGATGCAGCCCTGCGTGTCCAAATGCGTATTGAAATTTCACGCCTGCACAAGCGCCTGAAACGCACCATGATCTATGTCACCCATGATCAAACCGAAGCTATGACATTGGCAGATAAGATCGTCGTATTAAACGGAGGCAATATTGCTCAGGTTGGAAAACCTCTGGAGATTTACCACTACCCTGCTAACCGTTTTGTAGCCAGTTTTATTGGCTCTCCGAAAATGAATTTCTTGCCCGTCAAGGTTTCTGCTATCGCCGTCGATCAAGTGCAAATCAGCCTGCCCAATGGACAGCATGTTTGGCTTCCTGTCGAAAGTAAAGGCCTCACCGTTGGCAGTAACGTATCCCTAGGCATTCGCCCGGAACACCTACTGCCCAATGATATTGCCGACGTAACACTAGAAGGAACAATACAGCTAGTAGAGCAGTTAGGAAATGAAACGCAAATCCATATCCACATATCAACTATCCATCAAAACCTCGTTTATCTCCGGCCTGATATTGTTCTCGTGGAAGAAGGGGAAACCTTCACGATCGGGTTAGCTCCTCATCGCTGCCATCTGTTCCGGGAAGATGGAACGGCATGCCAGCGTTTGCATAAAGAACCAGGAGTTTAAATCTACTCTATAAAAAAATAACAGGAGAATTATTAATGCGTATCTTACCTCTCTCATTGACTATACTGGCTGGATTATTTTCCATACAAGCCGCTGCGGTAGACTTTCACGGTTATGCCCGTTCAGGTATCGGTTGGACAGGCAGTGGAGGTGAACAAAAATGTGCTCAAAGTACAGGAGCACAAAGTAAATATCGCCTCGGCAATGAGTGTGAAACCTATGCCGAATTAAAATTAGGACAAGAATTGTGGCAGGAAGGTGACAAGCGCTTCTATTTTGACACTAATCTGGCCTATTCCATCGCACAAAAGAGCGATTGGGAATCAACCAGCCCGGCTCTTCGTGAAATGAATGTGAAGGCAAGTAATATCATTGATTGGCTACCCGGTTCGACTTTATGGGCAGGTAAGCGCTTTTACCAACGCCATGATGTGCATATGATCGATTTTTATTATTGGGATATCTCTGGTCCCGGTGCGGGCTTGGAAAATATTGATCTTGGTTTGGGCAAACTTTCTCTTGCTGTGACTCGCAATACCGAAAATGGTGGCTCACATGGCTGGATTGCAGGTAAACAGGGCTATACCTCCACCTCTAATGATGTTTTCGATATTCGGCTTGCTGAATTACCTATCAATGATGGTGGAACGCTGGAATTGGGGATTGACTATGGGCGTGCTAATGCGCGCAAAGGCTATCATCTGGATAAAAACGCCTCTAAAGATGGCGTTATGCTAACGGCTGAACACACACAAAGTATGTTAGGAGGATTCAACAAGTTTGTTGTTCAGTATGCAACTGATTCCATGACCTCCAGCAATAATGGTCGTCCAGAAGGTGCTAACGTCAACAATAATGGTCATATGCTGCGTATTTTAAATCATGGTGCAATCAATCTGGCAAAAAAATGGGATCTGATGTACGTGGCTATGTATCAGGATATTGATCGCGATAATCGTAACGGCACCACATGGTATACGGTTGGTATCCGGCCAATGTATAAGTGGACCCCTATTATGAGTACGTTGATGGAAGCTGGCTATGACAGTGTGAAATCTCAACGCACCAAAACAACAAATAATCAATACAAAATTACATTGGCACAGCAATGGCAAGCAGGGGATAGTATCTGGTCCCGTCCTGCTATCCGTTTATTTGTTACTTATGCCAAATGGAATGAAAAGTGGGGTTATGCCAATGAAAATGAAGGTTATCTCAATGGCGTTGCTTACTCTGACACAACGGCACACCGTTTCAGCCGTGGTAAGAGTGATGAATTCACGTTTGGGGCTCAATTTGAGGCTTGGTGGTAATGTCAGGCAAAGGTCATAAAATGAGAATCAAACTGTTTCCTATTTGTTTCAGTATCTTGTTCTGCATGAACATACCCACACTGACTTATGCTGTCACTGAAACGGTTTCTGATAAGTCCATCACTGATTTGAAAAAGCGCAACTCTGTTGCGCCTTCTTTACCTATCTCCGTTTTACAGAAATTAGCATGGCAATCGGTGAATACCAATGCCAAGCAAACAGTGACTCTTAATCACGCATCACTTCAGCTTAATCAAGGAAATATCCAGGGTGCAGTCGCCGCTCTTGCTTTACCTGCCAATCATGGAGCATTGGAAATAACCCTGAGTAGCCTGATAAAAGACAGACAAGTTTATTCACCTAATGTGTTAGTGCTTGATGAACAATTCCGTCCTGCTGCTTTTTACCCAAGCCATTATTTTACCTATCAGCAACCAAGTATTATGTCGGCAGACAGGCTTGAGGGGACATTAAAACTGACACCTGCATTAGGGCAGCAGCAAATTTATATGCTGATTTATACGACCCATACAGATCTACAAGCATCTACAGAAATGGCTGATCCCGCCAAAGCTTATGCACAGGGAGTCGGTAATGCTATACCTAATATCCCTAATCCAATAGCTCGCCATACCGATACAGGTACTTTAACACTGAAAGTGAAATCGGAACGAGATGCTGGAAATATTTTAATTGGTCATTCTTTTACTGTATCCGAGCCTAAAGCAGTGACTGTTGGTTCTACCCAACTAAATACTGTTCCTCCTGGGCAACCGTCATCTAATACGCCGGAAACCAAATCGGTCTTAGGTGATACCGAACAGTATTTCAATGATGCCATTAAAAAAGCGATTAGAAATGGTGATATTGATAAGGCACTAAAGTTATTAGATGAAGCAGAACGTCTTGGCTCACCAAGCGCACGAGAAACATTTATCAAAATGGTAAAAAACAAAGAATAGGCTTGTTTCAGCGAAAACCATATTCAGCGAAAACCATAGTGAGATTCAATAAATAAACTTAGGGCCTAAAGGATTAGGCTCTATATCCTATAAATTCAGATATGTTTATAGCTGTGCATTTATGACTATGGTGAGCCTCTAAAAATCTGGCAATGTACTAATATCTTACATCCTGTTATCTATACGCTGTAAAGGTACAATATCTGCCTGATTAGAAATCATTCTTGCCATTTTTTCAATGGAGTCTGTCCGTAATATATATAATCGTTTCAAAGAGAAAGGATTATCCCCCAACTTTACTTTTCCCTGAACTGTAGTAACCGCCAAATGAAATCCTGCATTTTTGGCAGCTTTCATCGCTATCTGATTATATCCACCAAAAGGATAAGAGAGATAAAGTACATAGGGGTTAAATTGTGATAATGCCCGGCGTGAATGTTCGAAATCATACAGAATATTGCGGTATGAACGACTGAGTAATATTGGTTGTTTATTTTTACCTAAACGATGCAAAAAATGGGTATGGGATTGAAAATTAAAAACGTTCTGCATGGAGTAGAATTCAGGAAGACTTAAAAATTGCAGGCCATTAGGATTCCATTTCTGTGGATGGCGTTTAATTCGGGATGAAATAATAAAAAGCGTTGCCTTTTGTCCATTCTCTTTCAGTATTGGATAAGCATACCGATATACAGATTTCAATCCATCATCAAACGTCAAAGCAACAGCTTTAGCTGGCAAATTAATGCTTCCATTTAGGTATCCTTCCAGTTCATACAATGAAATCGTGGTATAACCCGCCTGTTTCAGATAAGCCATCTGATGACGAAAGGCAGTCAAAGATGTGGTTGTTGAAGTATGTAGAAAATGTTTATTTTCCTTATCCTTAAGAATATGGTGATAAGTCAATACAGGAATACCATTATCCAACTCAGCATCTTGGTCACTAATGTAACCCAAGCGATCGCCTAAATTAATTTCATACCAAATATGATCTGAAGCATCTTGTAATTTATCCAAAATTGGATAACGGAGATCCGCTGCTAAAATTGTTATCGGTTTATTATCTACTTTGGGGGTGCTATAGACTCGAATATCTTTAAAAATAACCAAACCTTGAGATGCTTTTTTATTAAGAGTATGGAAAGGATCAATAGGAAATGCTGATCTCTTTATTTTCCTCAAATTATCTTTGGCAATATAACCTTTCCCATTACCAAAGCTAAATTCGTAATAATCACTGTCTTCCCCTTCTTCCTGAGTCACTTTCAGATTTTGCCCTTTTTTGAACAGTCCAACCTGAATGACATGTTCACCAATCCAGGCATAGATTTCACTATCTCTGATTACCTCCATATAACGATAGCTTGACCCGTCATGCTGATGTGCTAAGGCCGGATTGAGAAAAAATATCAAGGGCAGTAAGAAAACCATTACAAGAACATGAACGATTCGTCTCATTTGTATTTTCCACCCAATAAAAAATGCCCTCTACCAAGAGAGGGCATTTTACAATTAGCGATACTGATTAAGTATACTATTATTCATCATCACGAGTTTACTCGTTATTGCTGCTACCGAAACCAGCATTCAACAATTCAGCAAGGTTTGCAGTGGCTTCGTCAACACTAACTTGTGGTGCTTCAACCACTTCATTTTCGTGACGACGACGCATACGATCCTGATGGTAAGCATAACCTGTACCCGCAGGGATCAGACGACCCACAATAACGTTCTCTTTCAGGCCTCGCAGCTCATCACGCTTACCTGCAACAGCAGCTTCAGTCAGTACGCGGGTTGTTTCCTGGAACGACGCCGCAGAAATGAAGGATTCTGTTGCCAGTGACGCTTTGGTAATACCCAACAGATCACGGTGGAAAGTCGCAGAGACTTTACCGTCCTGCTCCAATTTACGGTTAGCAACTTTAACGCGTGCGTATTCAACCTGCTCGCCTTCAAGGAATTCAGAGCTTCCCGCACTTGCAATGGTAACTTTACGCAGCATCTGACGAACGATAACTTCAATGTGTTTATCGTTAATCTTAACGCCTTGCAGACGGTAAACTTCCTGAACTTCGTTGGTGATGTAACGGGCAACAGCATGAACACCACGCAAACGCAGAATGTCATGTGGAGATTCTGGGCCATCGGAGATCACGTCACCACGTTCAACAACCTCACCTTCGAACACGTTGAGCTGACGCCATTTAGGGATCATCTCTTCGTAAGCATCACCACCATCCAGTGGGCTGATTACCAGACGACGCTTGCCTTTGGTTTCTTTACCGAAAGAAACGATACCACTAATCTCTGCCAGGATAGCAGGCTCTTTCGGACGACGAGCTTCGAACAGGTCTGCAACGCGTGGCAGACCACCGGTGATATCTTTAGTACCGCCAGATTCCTGAGGAATACGCGCCAGCGTATCACCCGCAGAGATAGCCATGCCATCTTCCAACTGAACAATCGCTTTACCCGGCAGGAAGTACTGAGCAGGCATATCTGTACCTGGGATCAGAACATCGTTACCCTGAGCATCAACGATTTTCAGTGCCGGACGCAGGTCTTTACCACTACCAGTACGCTCTGCACTATCCAGAACGACCAGTGATGACAGACCAGTCAGTTCGTCCGTCTGGCGGGTGATGGTTTGACCATCAACCATGTCGTAGAACTGGATGATACCGGACACTTCACTCACGACTGGCATGGTGTGTGGATCCCAGTTCGCAACAGTTTCACCGCCGGTTACTGCTTCACCATCACCTTTAGCCAATACCGCACCGTAAGGTACTTTATAGCTTTCTTTCGTACGACCGAAGCCGTCAATCAGGCGCAATTCGGTATTACGGGAAGTAATAACCAGTTTGCCCACAGAGTTAGTAACAAATTTTGCGTTTGTCAGTTTAAGCTGACCTTTGTTACGTACCTGAATGCTGGATTCTGCTGCCGCACGAGATGCCGCACCACCGATATGGAACGTACGCATCGTCAACTGTGTACCTGGTTCACCGATTGACTGTGCCGCAATAACACCAACTGCTTCACCTTTGTTGATGATATGTCCACGAGCAAGGTCACGTCCGTAGCATTTCGCACAAACACCGAAGTCAGTTTCACAACTCACGACGGAACGTACTTTCACGCTGTCAACGGAGTTTTCTTCTAACAGGTCACACCATTTTTCGTTCAGCAGTGTATTACGTGGAACCAGAATGTCCGCTGAACCTGGTTTCAGAACGTCTTCAGCAGTCACACGGCCCAGTACACGCTCACGCAGAGGTTCTTTAACGTCACCACCTTCGATAACCGGGGTCATCAAAATACCGTCGTGAGTACCACAGTCATCTTCAGTGACAACCAGATCCTGAGCAACGTCAACCAGACGACGTGTCAGGTAACCGGAGTTCGCAGTCTTCAATGCGGTATCCGCAAGACCTTTACGAGCACCGTGAGTTGAGATGAAGTACTGGAGTACGTTCAGACCTTCACGGAAGTTCGCAGTAATTGGGGTCTCGATGATGGAGCCATCTGGCGTTGCCATCAGACCACGCATACCCGCCAACTGACGGATCTGAGCCGCAGAACCACGAGCACCGGAGTCGGCCATCATAAAGATGTTATTGAAGGAAACCTGCTGTTCTTCTTCACCATTACGGTTAATCACAGTTTCAGAAGAGAGGTTTTCCATCATCGCCTTAGCAACACGCTCATTCGCCGCAGCCCAGATATCGATAACCTTGTTATAACGTTCGCCCGCAGTTACCAGACCTGACTGGAACTGTTCCTGAATTTCGGCAACTTCGGCTTCAGCTTCTGCAATGATGCCTTCTTTCTTCTCAGGAATAACCATGTCATCAATACCTACGGATACCCCTGAACGGGCAGCGTAAGCAAAACCGGTATACATGGTCTGGTCAGCCAAAATAACGGTTGGTTTCAAGCCCAGTATGCGGTAACAGGTATTCAGCATCTTGGAGATAGCTTTTTTACCCAGTGGCTGGTTAATCAATGAATACGGCAAACCTTTTGGTACGATCATCCACAGGATGGCACGACCAATGGTCGTATCAACCAATCCTGTGTTGACAGTGACATTACCTTCACCATCTTTCACTTCTTCAGTGATACGAACTTTGACACGGGCATGCAGAGAAGCCAGACCTGCGCGGTATACGCGTTCTGCTTCTTTAGGGCCGGTCAAAACCATGCCTTCGCCTTTCGCGTTAACACAGTCACGAGTCATGTAGTACAGACCCAATACAACGTCCTGAGATGGAACGATGATTGGTTCACCACTCGCTGGAGACAGGATGTTGTTGGTAGACATCATCAACGCACGCGCTTCCAACTGGGCTTCCAGTGTCAACGGTACGTGAACAGCCATCTGGTCACCGTCAAAGTCGGCGTTATACGCCGCACACACCAGTGGGTGCAACTGGATTGCTTTACCTTCGATCAGAACCGGTTCGAATGCCTGAATACCCAGACGGTGAAGGGTTGGTGCACGGTTTAACAAAACCGGGTGCTCACGGATAACCTCATCAAGAATATCCCATACAACCGCTTCTTCACGTTCAACCATCTTCTTGGCTGCTTTGATGGTAGTCGCCAAACCACGCAGTTCCAGCTTACCGTAGATGAATGGCTTGAACAGTTCCAGCGCCATCTTCTTAGGCAAACCACACTGATGCAGACGCAAGTATGGACCTACGGTAATTACAGAACGGCCTGAGTAGTCAACACGTTTACCTAGCAGGTTCTGACGGAAACGGCCTTGTTTACCCTTGATCATGTCTGCCAGGGATTTCAGAGGACGTTTATTGGAACCCGTAATCGCACGACCACGACGACCGTTGTCCAACAGCGCATCAACCGCTTCCTGCAACATACGTTTTTCATTACGTACGATGATGTCTGGCGCAGCCAGATCCAGCAGGCGTTTCAAACGGTTGTTACGGTTAATAACGCGACGATACAGATCGTTCAGGTCTGAAGTTGCAAAACGGCCGCCATCCAGTGGAACCAATGGACGTAGATCCGGCGGCAGAACTGGCAGAACAGTCAGAACCATCCACTCTGGCTTGTTGCCAGACTGAATGAAGGCTTCCAGCAGCTTAATGCGCTTGGTCAGCTTCTTACGCTTAGTTTCAGAGTTGGTTTCGTTCAGTTCTTCACGCAGGGTTTCACATTCGTTTTCCAGATCCATGTTTTTCAACAAAGATTGGATCGCTTCCGCGCCCATTTTGGCGTCGAATTCATCACCGAATTCTTCCAGTGCATCCAGATACTGTTCTTCAGTCAGGATCTGGCCGCGCTCAAGGCTGGTCATGCCACCTTCAACAACTACATAGGATTCGAAGTACAATACGCGTTCAATGTCGCGCAGTGGCATATCCAGCAGCAAACCAATACGGGACGGCAGTGATTTCAGGAACCAGATGTGGGCAGTTGGAGATGCCAGTTCAATGTGACCCATACGTTCACGACGAACTTTAGTCTGAGTCACCTCAACACCACACTTCTCACAAATCACACCACGGTGTTTCAAGCGCTTGTATTTACCACACAAGCATTCGTAATCTTTTACCGGCCCGAAAATACGCGCACAGAAAAGTCCGTCACGCTCAGGTTTGAACGTACGGTAGTTAATGGTTTCCGGCTTTTTTACTTCTCCGAATGACCACGAACGGATCATATCTGGAGAGGCCAGAGCAATTTTGATCGCATCAAACTCTTCGGTCTTAGTTTGCGCTTTCAGAAACTTCAATAAGTCTTTCACGAAATGGCTCCTGTCGGAGTTAGACCTGTTAGGTGAGTGGCCCATGCCACTCCCCCCTATGACCAGTGTAACCACTGGCTGGCAAACTGCCCGACATTGCTATATGTTTCAACGCAATGTTTCAACACAACGTTTCAAAACCCGGTTTCAACATAAGGCCGGACAGCGCCAGCGGAAAACAATTTATTCGTCTTCCAGCTCGATGTTAATACCCAAGGAACGGATCTCTTTCAGCAATACGTTGAAAGATTCCGGCATACCTGGTTCCATCTGGTGGTTACCATCCACGATGTTTTTATACATCTTGGTACGACCGTTAACATCATCAGATTTAACAGTAAGCATTTCTTGCAGAGTATATGCAGCACCGTATGCTTCCAGTGCCCATACTTCCATTTCACCGAAACGCTGACCACCGAACTGTGCCTTACCACCCAGTGGCTGCTGAGTAACCAGGCTGTAAGAACCAGTAGAACGAGCATGCATCTTGTCATCAACCAAGTGGTTCAATTTCAGCATGTACATGTAACCAACTGTTACCTGACGCTCAAATTGCTCACCAGTACGGCCATCAAACAGAGTGATCTGACCAGAGGTCGGCAAACCACCCAATTTCAACAGCTCTTTGATTTCAGTCTCTTTCGCACCGTCGAAGACTGGAGTTGCGATTGGCATCCCTTTCTTCAAGTTTTCAGCCAGACGCATGACTTCGTCGTCAGTGAAAGTATTCAAATCAACTTTCTGACGGGTATCATCACCCAGATCATATGCTTTCTGGATGAATTCACGCAGTTTGGCAACTTCTTGCTGCTGTTTCAGCATCGCATTGATCTTGTCACCAATGCCTTTCGCCGCCATACCTAAATGGGTTTCCAGAATCTGACCGATGTTCATACGTGATGGTACGCCCAGCGGGTTCAGTACGATATCAACCGGCGTACCGTTTTCATCGTAAGGCATGTCTTCGATTGGGTTAATCTTAGAGATGACACCCTTGTTACCGTGACGACCTGCCATCTTGTCACCAGGTTGGATCTGACGTTTCACTGCCAGATAAACTTTGACAATTTTCAGCACGCCTGGTGCCAAGTCATCACCCTGAGTGATTTTACGGCGCTTAGCATCCAGCTTCTTCTCGAACTCAGCTTTCAGTTCGTCATACTGTTCTGCCAATTGCTCAAGCTGATTTTGTTTATCTTCATCAGCCAGACCCAATTCTAACCAGCGCTCACGTGGCAGTTTGTCTAATTTTTCCGCTTCAATGCCACCGGAAATCAGTACATTGCGAATACGGGCAAACAGACCAGCTTCGAAAATTTGCAGTTCTTCAGTCAGGTCTTTTTTCGCCTGACGCAACTGCATCTCTTCGATTTCCAACGCACGCTTGTCTTTTTCTACACCATCACGGGTAAAGACCTGTACGTCGATAACAGTACCGGAAACACCGTTCGGTACGCGCAGTGATGAGTCTTTAACATCAGATGCTTTCTCACCAAAGATCGCACGCAACAGTTTTTCTTCTGGCGTTAACTGCGTTTCACCTTTCGGTGTCACTTTACCTACCAGAATGTCACCACCTTTCACTTCCGCACCGATATAAACAATACCGGATTCGTCCAGTTTAGACAGAGCGGCTTCACCCACGTTAGGGATGTCAGCGGTGATCTCTTCAGGCCCCAGTTTGGTATCACGGGATACACAAGCCAGTTCTTGAATATGAATAGTGGTAAAACGGTCTTCCTGAACTACACGTTCAGATACGAGGATGGAGTCCTCGAAGTTATAACCATTCCATGGCATGAACGCCACACGCATGTTCTGACCCAGTGCCAGTTCACCCAAGTCAGTGGATGGACCATCAGCCAGAACGTCACCACGTTCTACGAGTTCGCCCAGAGATACACATGGCATCTGGTTGATACAAGTGTTTTGGTTAGAACGGGTATATTTGGTCAGGTTATAGATATCAATGCCCGCTTCACCTGCGTACATTTCATCTTCGTTAACCTTAATCACGATACGGGATGCGTCAACGTACTGAACCACACCACCACGTTTAGCAACGGAGGTTACACCAGAGTCAACCGCTACTGCACGCTCCATACCTGTTCCGACCAGCGGCTTATCTGCACGCAGAGTTGGAACTGCCTGACGTTGCATGTTTGCACCCATCAATGCACGGTTGGCGTCATCGTGTTCAAGGAATGGGATCAAGGAAGCACCGACGGACACGATCTGTTGTGTCGAAACGTCCATGTACTGAACCTGATCACGGTTAAATAAGCTGGATTCGTCATAGTGACGGCAAGTTACCAGTTCTTCAATGAAGTGGCCTTCTTCGTCTAATGCGGAGTTAGCCTGCGCAATGACGTAATTACCCTCTTCAATCGCTGACAGGTAGTGAATCTCATCTGTTACTACACCGTCGCGCACTAAACGGTAAGGGGTTTCAAGGAAACCATATTCGTTAGTACGTGCATAAACAGACAGTGAGTTAATCAGACCGATGTTTGGACCTTCAGGCGTTTCGATTGGACATACACGACCATAGTGAGTCGGGTGTACGTCTCGAACTTCAAAGCCTGCTCGCTCACGGGTCAGACCACCTGGGCCCAAAGCAGAAATACGACGTTTATGGGTAATTTCAGACAGTGGGTTGTTCTGATCCATAAATTGAGACAACTGGCTGGAACCAAAGAACTCTTTCACTGCCGCAGAAATTGGCTTAGCGTTGATCATGTCCTGTGGCATCAGGGTATCCAGATCACCCAGAGACAAGCGCTCTTTCACCGCACGTTCTACACGTACCAGACCAACACGGAACTGGTTTTCAGCCATTTCGCCAACGGAACGAATACGACGGTTGCCCAAATGGTCAATATCATCCACTTCGCCTTTACCGTTACGGATATCGATAAGCTTCTTCATGACATCAATGATGTCGTCTTTGCTCAGGATACCGGAACCTTCAACCTCTTCACGATCCAGAGAACGGTTGAACTTCATACGGCCAACAGCAGACAGATCATAACGATCTTCAGAGAAGAACAAGTTCTCAAATAAGTTTTCTGCTGCTTCGCGGGTTGGTGGTTCACCCGGACGCATCATGCGGTAAATTTCAACCAGTGCGCTCAAACGATCGTTGGTTGGGTCAATACGCAGAGTTTCGGAGATGTATGCACCGTGGTCCAAGTCGTTAGTAAACAGAGTTTCAATGGATTTATGACCAGATTGGCTCAAACGCGCCAGCAGATCCAAAGAGAGTTCCATGTTAGCAGAACAGATGATTTCACCTGTGTTCTGATCGATGTAATCTCTCGCAACAACTTTACCCGCGATATATTCGACAGGCACCTCAATACGGTCTACCTGATCTTTCTCTAACTGACGGATATGACGAGCAGTGATACGACGGCCTTTTTCAACATATACTTTGCCGTTTGCTTCAATATCAAATGAAGCAGTCTCACCACGCAGACGTTCTGGTACTAGAGTCATCTGCAACTTGTTGTCGCGGATTTCGAAAATAGTTTTGTCGAAGAACAGATTCAGAATGTCTTCAGTAGTGTAATCCATCGCACGCAGAATAATCGAAGCCGGCAATTTACGACGGCGGTCAATACGCACAAACAGATTATCTTTAGGATCGAATTCGAAATCCAGCCATGAACCACGGTAAGGAATGATACGTGCATTATACAGTACCTTACCGGATGAATGGGTTTTACCCTTATCGCTGTCAAAGAAAACGCCTGGGCTACGATGCAACTGAGATACGATTACGCGCTCAGTACCGTTGATAACGAAAGTCCCATTATCAGTCATGAGTGGAATTTCACCCATGTAGACTTCTTGTTCTTTGATGTCCTTAACTGTACCCTCTGGCGCTTCACGCTCATAGATCACCAGACGCAGTTTAACGCGCAGTGGAGCAGAATAAGTCACGCCACGGATCTGACATTCTTGAACATCAAAAACAGGTTCGCCAAGACGGTAGCTTACATATTGCAGCTCAGAACTGCCGCTGTAACTCTGAATTGGGAACACAGAACGGAAGGCCGCTTCCAGTCCATTCTGGCCTTCAGGATCTTGCTCGATAAACTTCTGGAACGAGTCAAGTTGGATAGAAAGAAGATATGGAACATCCAAAACTTGTGGACGTTTACCAAAATCCTTACGAATACGTTTTTTCTCGGTATAGGAGTAAACCATAGGGTTCCTCAGCTCGCTGATAAGTGACCCACTCTGTCCGCCCTTAAGGACAGCACTCTGCAACACTATTTTTTCGAACAGAAAATAGAATATTTTCTGTAATACTCATTACTATTACTCTTAAATCATTTCATTGCGTTACTTACTACCGAGCTACCCGAGTGGATCGTAGCTGAGAACGCAGTATATTAAGTCGTCAATAGGAAAGAGTATTCTGGGTTCATTAGCAGCCAAACAGTGTGAAATGCTACTAACTCCCTGCGTTGTGCTCTATAGCGCATATGCCTTATAAAACTCCAAAATGACTTTATAAAACAATGATCTTATAAAACAATAAGGTGCTCTACAGCGCAAAAAGGCTGGCGATTAAAAAACCGCCAGCCGCCAGCCTTAATAATCAGGCTGCGAACTTCAAACTGATCTTACTTGATCTCAACAGAAGCACCTGCTTCTTCCAGAGATTTTTTCAGAGCTTCAGCGTCTTCTTTGCTGATGCCTTCTTTCAGTGCTGCTGGTGCGCTTTCAACCAGGTCTTTAGCTTCTTTCAGACCCAGGCCAGTTGCACCACGTACTGCTTTGATTACAGCAACTTTGTTAGCACCAGCGCCAGTCAGGATTACGTCGAATTCAGTTTTCTCTTCAACTGCTTCAGCAGCACCACTAACTACAGCAACAGCCGCAGCAGCAGAAACGCCGAATTTTTCTTCCATCATGCTGATCAGTTCAACAACGTCCATTACAGACATTTCTGCAACTGCGTCCAGAATTTGTTCTTTAGTGATAGACATAACAAGTGTTCCTAAAATTCAGAAAAAATTTATACGTTAAAAAGCAACGAAGGAAATAAGCAATTAAGCAGCTTCTTTCTGATCGCGTAGCGCAGCCAAGGTGCGAACCAGTTTGCCTGCAGCGGCTTCTTTCATGGTTGACATCAGGCGTGCGATTGCTTCTTCGTAAGTTGGGAGTGTTGCCAGACGATCGATGTTGCTCGCTGGGATAAACTCACCTTCAAAGGCTGCTGCTTTAATCTCGAATGCTGGGTTCGCTTTCGCGAAATCTTTGAACAGACGAGCAGCGGCGCCCGGATGTTCGTTAGAAAAAGCAATCAAGGTTGGACCAACAAACGCTTCTTTCAGGCACTCATATTCAGTACCTTCAACAGCACGGCGCATCAGAGTGTTACGAACAACACGCATGTAAACGCCAGCTTCGCGACCTGCTTTACGCAGTTCAGTCATTTTATCTACGGTAACGCCGCGAGAATCCGCAACAACCGCAGACAGCGCGCCTTTGGCTACTTCGCTGACTTCAGCAACAATCGCTTGTTTGTCTTGAAGATTTAGTGCCATTAGCTTCTTGCTCCTGGATTAACCGGGCAAACCCGGGACTCACTTCACTCAGAGCACGAAATGTGCCTGAGCGCTGAAACACGGTGAGCAGAATCCAGAAAATAAATTTCCTTTGGCTCTGTCACCGTCTACGCAGGATATTAAGTAATTACTTACGCCTGCGGTCTTGGACGGGGCTTGGATTAGGCCAAGCTCCAACCGAAAACTGTGATTTGCTCTGATAGATTTTATGTATCAATTATTATCAATTGTTATACATCTGTTCAGGCAAATTCGAAGCGTCAGATTTTAGACAAATCTGACGCCAAGGTAAAGCGTTATTCGCTTTTAGCTTAAATTATTAAGCTGCGGTGTTCAGACCAGACTGGTCGATTGCAACACCTGCGCCCATGGTAGTGGACAGGCTAACTTTCTTGATGTAAACGCCTTTAGCAGAAGATGGCTTAGCTTTTTTCAGCGCAACCAACAGAGCTTCCAGGTTTTCTTTCAGTTTGTCAGCATCAAAGTCAACTTTACCGATGGTGGTATGGATAATACCGTTTTTGTCGTTACGGTAACGAACCTGACCTGCTTTAGCGTTTTGTACCGCTTCTGCAACGTTAGGAGTTACAGTACCAACTTTTGGGTTTGGCATCAGGCCACGTGGACCCAGAATTTGACCCAATTGGCCAACAACGCGCATTGCATCTGGAGATGCGATAACTACGTCGAAATCCATCTCGCCTTTCTTAACCAGTTCAGCCAGATCTTCCATACCTACCAGTTCTGCACCAGCAGCTTTAGCTGCTTCAGCGTTTGCGCCCTGAGTAAATACAGCAACACGTACTGAACGACCAGTACCGTGTGGCAGTACAGTTGCACCACGAACGTTCTGGTCAGATTTACGCGCATCAATGCCAAGATTAACAGCTACGTCAACGCTTTCTACGAATTTAGCGGTAGCTAATTCTTTTAGCAGAACAACGGCTTCATTGATGTCGTATTGTTTAGTTGCATCAACTTTTTCACGAATAGTGCGCATGCGCTTGGTCAGTTTAGCCATTGATTAACCCTCCACTACCAGGCCCATGGAACGAGCAGTACCTTCGATTGAACGCATCATTGCGTCAATGTCAGCACCAGTCATGTCCGCAGCTTTAGTTTCAGCAATTTCACGAATCTGAGCGCTGGTTACTTTACCAACTTTTTCTTTGTTCGGCTTACCAGAACCAGATTTGATGCCTGCAGCTTTCTTCAGCAGGACAGCCGCTGGTGGGGTTTTAGTAACAAAAGTGAAAGAGCGGTCTGCGTAAACAGTGATAACAACTGGAATTGGCAGGCCTTTTTCAAGGCTTTCAGTTTTAGCATTGAACGCCTTACAGAATTCCATGATGTTAACACCTTGCTGACCCAAAGCTGGACCAACTGGTGGGCTTGGGTTAGCCATACCTGCTGCAACTTGCAGCTTAACGTAGGCTTGTACTTTCTTAGCCATCTATATTTTTCCTCTATATGGGTGTTATCGCCTCCAGAAAGAGGCTCCCCTAACGATTCAGGCCTCGTCTAATAACCTAATATAAGACCAGACCACAAAAAAAGTTATGTTTGTTACCAGACTTAGTTGCTTATCTAGATAAAAACAAAAGGCGCGAAATTGTATGTTAATTTCACACCCTTTGCAAGCCAATTCGCTTAATTAAGCATCAGATCAAACTTTTTCGACCTGACTGAAATCCAGCTCAACTGGCGTGGCACGACCAAAAATAGAAACCGAAACTTTCAAACGGCTCTTCTCGTAATCGACTTCTTCCACTACGCCGTTGAAGTCCGCAAACGGGCCATCGCTGACACGAACCATTTCGCCTGGTTCGAACAAAGTTTTTGGACGTGGTTTATCACCAACCTGCTGAAGACGATTCATAATCGCATCGACTTCTTTATCACTAATTGGTGCCGGGCGGTCAGATGTACCACCGATAAAGCCCATTACGCGTGGTACACTGCGAACCAGATGCCAGGTTGCATCGTTCATTACCATTTGTACCAAGACATAGCCAGGGAAGAACTTACGCTCGCTTTTACGACGTTGGCCACTGCGGATCTCAACAACTTCTTCTGTCGGCACCATCACTTCGCCGAAAGAATCTTCCATATCATGCAATTTGATATGCTCACGCAGAGATTGAGCCACACGACCTTCAAACCCAGAAAATGCCTGTATGACATACCAACGCTTTTTTGGGGATTCAGACATTCTTAAAACCTCAGGCCTGTAATAAATGAAACTAAACGCACCAGAATACCATCCAGCCCCCACAAAATAAGAGACATGACAGCCGTCACTGCCGCAACAATCAGTGTCGTATGCAGAGCTTCCTGGCGTGTTGGCCAAATGACTTTACGCATTTCAACGCGGGATTCACGGGCAAATGCTAATGCAGCTTTACCTTTCGCAGTCCACAATGCAACTGCTCCTGCAAGGGCAACAATAGCAACAACGGCTATCGCGCGCAGAGGCAGGTTATACTCCCGGTAATAGTAATTACCCACAATAGCAACCACCAGCAGCACTGCCACCAATAGCCATTTTGCTATATCAAGACCACGCCCGCTTTCTTGAGCATTGCTATTCGCACTCATAAACCAACCTGTAACTATATGTAAGTAACTATGATGTAAATAGATAGCCAGCTTGCCTCGCAAGAGCAAAACAAATCAGACCGAACCCAAAGATAATTGCAATTGTATCTGACTCGGTGCCATAATTCAGCAGGACTTTTTGTATCTGTTTTCTTGAAAACTATTTTTTGGAAAGAATTCTTGAAAACCGATCGATACCAAGCCTATCCGTTGTATCAGAGCCTATCTCACCAATAATTCAATACAACTATTCAGTCAGCGTACCCATCAGACAACTATTGATGAGATAGGTTCTTCTTAAAACAACGTATAAAAAGGGCATCTGTCGATGCCCCTTCCAAAATGAACACATTAAAAAAATTATGCGATCACTTTAGCAACAACACCAGCA